>NZ_JBEYVJ010000590.1:0-3407 GCF_040643935.1 Kitasatospora sp. NPDC047058
TCCTCCCCCACCACGCCTCTTTGCTCATCGCGCGGGGGGCCCCCCCCCCCCGCGGGGGGGGGGGTGGCGCCGCCCCGTGTCCCCGCCCGGGGTGCGGACTTGCAGGAGCGGTTCGCCAGGATGGCCCGATGCAGAGCATCGAGTTCTTCACCTACACGTCCGCCTTTCTGTGGGGCATCCGTGTCGACGGCGCAGACCTTCGCGTTCATGCCGCGGATGCCACCCGGGCCCTGTGGCGGCAGGAGCAGAGCCACGACGAGAGGACGCCGGAGGACACGGAACACTTCCTGCTCAACCAGTATGCCGGGCTGACGGGGTCCGACCTTCGCGACCCCGTGTCCCACTTTCTCGGCGAGGCCGCACCGGAGCTCAGGCACACGCCGACGGGTGCAACCGTGGTGCTGGGCTGCCCCTGCGGCATTTGGGAGTGCTGGCCCCTGTACACCCGCATCACCGCCACCGCTGAGACCGTCACCTGGTCGGCGTTCCGCCAGCCCCACCGACCGGCCTGGGGTGACCTCGCCCTCGGCCCGTTCGTCTTCCCCCGTCCCGACTACGAGGAAGCGCTCACCAACGCCGCCCACTTTGCCGAGGACTCGCTCACCGCCCTTCCTCCGGCCGGTACGCCCGACGTGGGGTGAGCGCAGTCCCCGTCAGATGCCCGGGCGGCTCCGAGGAGCGTTCCAACGAAAGGCAGTAGGGACGGGCAGCCGTGGCTCCGATCTCCACAGTGAGGAAGCCCGCGTCGGCGGCCGGCCGCCGACGCGGGTGATTGGTGTGGCGTCAGAGCGTCCAGACCTGGTCCGCGTACTGGGGAATGCAGTCGTACTGGGTCAGCTTCGACCCCGGGGCGGTGTCGCCGGACCACGCCACCAGGCACTTGTTGGAGTAGGTGTTGCGGATCTGGTAGCCGGTGTCGACCTTCTCCAGCTTCCAGACCTGGTCCGGGAACTGGGCGTCGCAGTCGGCCTGGACCACCGGGCCGCCGTTGTCCGGGGTCCGCCAGGAGACCAGCATGCACTTGTCGGAGTTGAGGTTGCGGATCTGGTAGTTGCCGGTCGCGGTCTTCTGGAGGTTCCAGGTCTGGTCGGCGTACTGCCTGTCGCAGCCGACCTGGAGCACCGGCGCGCCCCACTCGGGGGTCTGCCACGGGACGTAGGCGCACAGGCCGCTCAGGCTGTTCTTCACCGAGGCGGTGTGCAGCCGGGTGTCGAACAGCCAGCCGGCCAGATCGTCGACCCGGGTCTCCACCGCGCCGGTCCGGGTCTCGGTCGTGCCGAAGCAACCGCCCTGCCACGAGCGGCTGTTGACTGCGGCCAGTTCGACGCCGCCGCCGGACACGGCCCTCAGCGCCGGGCCGCCGGCGTCACCCTTGCAGATCGTGTCCTTGCCGGCCGTCTTTCCGGTCACCGCGATGGTGGTGTCGGTCGTGGACTGCACGGTGAACGAGCCGCTGTGCAGTGCGTACGGCGCCCACTCGTCCTTGGTCCGGCCGTAGCCGGTGGCGGTCAGGGTCTCGCCGACGACCGGTGCGCCCCCGATGCCGACGGTCGGAATGCCCTGGGCGGGCTTGGCGAGCTTGGCCAGTACCAGGTCGCGGTCGGCTCGCGGCACCAGCTCGGTCACCTCGGTGAGGAACCCGGAGGTGCTGTTCAGGTCGGTACGTCCGACCGTGGCAACGGTCTTGAGCTTGGGCGCGCCTGCCGCCAGGGCCAGCGGCTGGGCCGGATCGTCGGCGAAGCAACTGCTCGCGGCCAGCACCCAGTAGGGGTCGACCAGCGCGCCTGTGCACGAGCGCTGGCCACCGCCGATGTCGAGCTTGGTGGTGAACGTGTAGGTGCCGTTCGGGACGGTGTCGCCGGCGACGGCGCCGGCCGGGGCGGAGGAGAAGAAGGCGAGTGCGCCGGCGGCGGCAGCCGCCCCCAGCACGCATGCCCGCCAGGCGCGGGGTGAGGTCTTGCGAAGCACTTGTGGGTCCTGTCGGTCTGAGGGAGTGTGGATCAGCCGGTGACGCGCAGTTCGACGAGGACGGAACGCTTCCCGCCGGGCAGGCTCTCACCGACGGGTTCGGTCGACTTGGGCCCGACGTCCACCTGCGCCGTCTGGCCGCCTGCGACGAGCTTGGCGCTGACGGAGCGGTCCACGGTCCAGATGCCGTAGACGTCCGGCAGTTCCATGGCGAGGTAGCCGGTCGTGCCGGAGACGGTGAAGCAGTAACCGCGCTTGTCGAGGCGGGACTCGATGAAGATCTCGTTCGACGCCTGGCAGTCGGTCGGCACGGTGTTTCCCGGCCCTTCCTTGAGCCAGATGTGTCCGTCTCCCTGCTTCAGAACGATCTGCCGCTGCGTGCGGAGACGGTCGGCGCCGGGGTGCTGGAAGTCCTCGACGGCGGCGGGCATGGCGGCCTCCTCCGAGGCTGCACCGGGGGCGGCCTGTGCCGCTGAGAGGGACGCGAATCCGAGGCTTGCCGTCAGGGCACCGGCGGCGCAGGCCAGAAGGGTCTTCCGGGAGCGGGATATGGACAAAGCAGGTTCCTTCATTCTTGAGCTGGCATCAGATCTTGTGATCCGATGCCTAGTTCACGATGGGACGTGGGCTGACGATGCGTAAGATATCAGCAACCGTCGTTCGGAGGGATCTTGTTGAACTGCACAAGAACGACTCCCCGACGGGCGGTGGCGATTCGTCATCCGTGACCGGAGTCCGTGGCGCTTCTGCCCGTTATGCCGTTGAGCGTCGCTCTCGGCTGCCAGGGATTCCGCACACGTACTCACGTATGCCCCAGATGAGAGGAATGCATTGTGATCAACCTCTTGCGCTCCCCGGGAGCGCCGGAAGCCCCCGAGCGGAAACGGCACCCGGGAAGCCGAATAGCGGGATTGCGCGGAGCGTGTGCCGTCCTGCTGCCGGTGGCCCTCGCCGCGGGCCTGCTCGGTCCGGCACCTGCTTTCGCAGCCGGGCCGGCCCCCGTGTACAACCCACCCGTCGTCACGGACCGCGACCTCGTCCTCAATCTGTGGACGAATGGCGGGACCGGCGTGAAGGCGGCCGCGGAGGCCGCGTTGACCGGTTCGGACGAGGATGTCAAGCGCTTCCTGGAGGTCGGCCGGGACCTTGCGGAGTACCACGACGACCGGGTCGCGGCGTTCCAGATGTTCAGCCTCGGCGGTGCAGGTGTGCGGGAGGCCGCGACCACGGCGCTGAAAGGCTCCGTGGGCGACCTGCGTGCCTTCCTCAACGACGGCTGGAAGACGCCTCTGGAGCAGGACCGGAGGGTGGAAGCGTTCCAGCTGGTCGCCACCGGCGGCGTGACTGTCAGGGAACAGGCCACCGCCGCGCTCTTCCCCCGCCTCGACAGAGGGGACGAGCCCCCGCCAGTAGCTTTCGGCGTCGAGGTGCCTGCCGGT
>NZ_JBEYVJ010000591.1:0-3394 GCF_040643935.1 Kitasatospora sp. NPDC047058
AGGCCCACAGCTGCGCGCTCCGTTCGCGGGCCTCGGCGTCGAAGCGGCCGTGCGCGCCGTGGTCGTCGGTGTCGTCGGCCGGCGCCCACAGGTTGGCCGTGTCCGCCGAGCGGGGCGGCCGGTCCTCCTGCTGGGCGTCGAGGCCCGTGCGCGCGAGGTAGCGGTCGAGCAGGCCCGGCGCCACGGCGTTGGCGAGCAGCGTGGCGGCGGTGCTGGCACCCACCCAGTACTCGCGCCGGCCGGGGTGGTCGGCCGCGTACCGCACCGCGCGGGCGGCCAGCTCGGGCTGGTGCACGGGCGGGACGGGCCGGGCCCGGCCGCGCAGCCGGTTGAGCACCCAGTCGAACTGCGGGGTGTTGACCGCGGGCAGCTGCACCATGGTCACCCGTACCTGCGATCCGCGGGCCAGCAGCTCGCAGCGCAGCGCCTCGTGCCAGCCCTGCAGCGCGTGCTTGGCGCCGCTGTACGCGGTCTGCAGCGGGATGCCCCGGTAGGCGATCGCAGAGCCGACCTGCACGATCGTGCCGTGGTCGCGCGGGAGCATCCGGCGCAGCGCGGCCCGGGTGGCGTTGACGTAGCCCAGATAGGTGACCTCGGTGACGCGGCGGAACTCCGCCGGGCCGATCTCCGTGAACGGCGCGAACACCGAGACGAAGGCGTCGTTGACCCATACGTCGACCGGGCCGAACTCCGCCTCGGCGCGGGCCGCCACGACCTCGCAGGCCGCCGGGTCGGCCACGTCGGCCTGGACGGTGCACGCCGGTGAGCCGGCCGCCTCCGCCTCGGCGGCGGCCGCGTCCAGCCCGGCCCGCCCGCGGGCGACCAGCACCAGCCGGTCGCCGCCGGTGGCGAAGGCACGGACGCAGGCCCGGCCGACCCCGGCGCTGGCGCCGGTGATGACGACGGTGCGGGGTTCCGGGCGGGCGGTGCGGGGCTTCGGGCGGACGCGGGGAGTCATGGCGGGCGTCTTGCCCGGCGGGCGCCGCCGAAACGCCGCGGTGGTCGGTCTCCGGACTGCGGCCTCCCTTTCCGGCCACTCCGGGTGACGAAACATGTCCCAAATGACCGGAATCAAATGTCGTATGTCGGGTAAGAACCCTACGAAGCGGTCACGGCGATGACCGTCCGCTTCCGCACCCCCACCGGGTGCCACCGGGACCGTCGCTTGAAGAAGCCGGGCACGAGTCCTCGGGAAGGAACCCCGTGACGCGCGAGCGCGAGCCGCCAGCGACGTCGGGCGTTCACCCCCATGACCAGGAGCGTTACCGTGTCCACCACCGTCGAAACCGGCGGTCCGGCTCGTCCGGCCGCCGCCACGCCGTCCGGGACCCCGCCCGGCCTGCCGCCGAAGCCCACCGAGGCGCAGCTGCGGGCGATGGGCAAGTCCGAGGCCCGCGAGCTCAGCGACGCGCTGTTCGAGCGGCTGGCCGGGCTGGCCCAAGAGACCCACGCGTACAGCTACGTCCGCGGCACGATCATCGAACTCAACATGCCGTTGGTCCGGTTCATCGCCGCCCGCTTCCGGCACCGGGCCGAGGACATGGACGACATCCTCCAGGTCGGCACGATCGGCCTGATCAAGGCGGTGGACGGCTACGACCCGCGGCGCGGCGTCGAGTTCGTCACCTACGCCATCCCCACCATCGCCGGCGAGATCAAGCGGTTCTTCCGCGACACCTCCTGGCCGGTGCGCGTCCCGCGCAGCATGCAGGAGCTCTACCTGACCGTCGCCCGCGGCTCCGACCGGATCGAACAGGAACTCGGCCGCCTTCCGCACCCCGAGGAGATCGCCGAGGAGCTGCACCTCACCGTCGAGGAGACCGTCGAAGGCCTGATCGCCGGCCGCGTCTACCGGCCGAGGTCCCTGGACGCCCTGCGCGAGCAGGACACCGACGAGGCCGGCAGCGCCCTGCTCGACCGGCTCGGCACCTGCGACCCGGGCATCGAACTCGCCGACTTCCGCACCGCCGTCCGCCCGCTCCTGGCCGGCCTGCCCGAACGCGAACAGACCGTGCTCAAGCTCCGCTTCTGGGACGGCTGGACCCAGTCCGAGATCGCCCACCGGATCGGCGTCTCCCAGATGCACGTCTCCCGGCTGCTCACCGCCACCCTCGCCCGGCTGCGCGAGCAGCTGGAGGACCACGACGCCCCCGGCTGGGCCGACGACCCGCCGGAAGCCGGCTGAACCTCCCCTCCCGTCGGACGTTTCCGGCCCCCCGCAGCGGACACCCGCGCTGCGGGGGGCCGTCGGGATGAAGGACGAGAGTCGAAGGTTTCCGACCACATCCTGGAACGGCTGCCCGCCTGGGACGTCGCGCAGGTCTTCGGGCCACCCCGGCGACGGCATCAACGGACTGCCGGCCCGGTCCTGAGGCCCGCACCGGAGGAGGACATCATGAACGCATTCCCGCAGGTCGGCGCCGGCGGCGTCCCGCTGCACCACGAGGACGACGGCGCCCCGGCGCGGCGCGGGCAGCCCGCACCGCCCCCACGGCCGCCGGACACCGTCAAGACGGTCCGGGCCGGCACACCCGTCGCCGAGCAGAAGGCACCCGGGGAGCCACCGGAGGCGGAGGACCGGGCCGGGAAGTGAGATCCCGGGGCCACGGGACGGCTCGCACCCGGCGGCACCTCGGATCTAGCCTGGAGGCGGACCGGAGTGCAGGAACCGGGTCCAGCGCGCGCGGGCACATCCGGCCGCGGGCCCGCCCGGGCGTCGAGGGTGACCTGATGAAGGACTTCCCGGAGGTCAACGGCTGGACGGTGGTGCCGCTCAGCGGCGATCTCGACGACTACGCGGCCCTTGAGGTGCGGAGGCTGCTCGACGTCCTGGTGGACGGCGGAGCCGTCCGGATGGTCGTCGACCTCGCCGCCGTCGGCTTCGTGGACTCCACCGGCCTCAACGTGCTGCTGGGAGCGGCCCGGCGGGTCCGGGCCGGCCACGGCGTGCTCCGGCTGGCCGGCGCGGTGCCGAGGGTCCGGGACGTGCTGGAGCTGAGCGGGGTGGCGGCGGTGCTGCCGCTCTACCCGGATGTGGTGGCGGCCTGTGCCTGAGCACGGGATCTCCGCCGGGGCCGCCCAGGCCGACGAGACGACCGTGCTGCGGCAGGCCGTGGACCGGCTGCGCGCCGAGGTGGAGGGGCTGCGCCGGGCGATGCGCACCCGGGGCGTCATCGAGCAGGCCAAGGGCATGCTCAGCGAACGGCTGGGCTGCACCCCGGACGAGGCCTTCGGCCACCTCGTCCAGCTCTCCCAGGACACCAACCGCAGGCTGGCGGACGTCGCGGCCGGACTGGTGGGCCTCGCGGTGCCGCTGGAGGACGCCGGGCCCGCCGCGGCCGTGGCGTACCACTTCCACGAGCCGCTGGGCGTGGTCGGCCAGATCATCCCGTGG
>NZ_JBEYVJ010000592.1:0-3388 GCF_040643935.1 Kitasatospora sp. NPDC047058
ACCTCGGGTCGGACTGCCCTGAGCGTGACGCTGCCGTCGCCGGCGAGTTCGAGGCCGCGATCGACCGCAACCAGCCCGGCCACGGCTGACGGCCGCGTCCCCCCGTCCACCCCTCAGTACCGCAACGGAGCCTGCTGACATGCACGATGACCGCACCCTGGTCGAGTCCCGCCTCAAGCGCGTCCTGGACGAGCGCATCCGCCCCGCGGTCCACCCCGCGTCCGTTCCGCTGGAGGTGTCGGTCTGGACGGCGCCCGGCGAGCCCGTCCCGGTCGCCGAGGGCCTGGCCGCGCCGCGCACCCCGATCGCGGCCGGCGACGCCTGGGGCGCGCCCTGGGGCACCAGCTGGATCACCGTCACCGGCACCGTCCCCGCCGAGTGGGCCGGGCGGACGGTCGAGGCGCTGCTCGACCTCGGCTTCGACGCCAACATGCCCGGCTTCCAGTGCGAGGGCCTGGTGTACCGCCCGGACGGCACCCCGGTGAAGGGCCTCAACCCGCAGAACCAGTGGGTCCGGATCGCCGCCCCGGCGGCCGGCGGCGAGCGGGTCGAGCTGCACGTCGAGGCCGCGTCCAATCCGGTCATCCTCGACTACCACCCCTTCCTGCCCACCGAGTTGGGCGACCGCGAGACCGCCGGGTCCGAACTGCAGTACAAGCTGGCGCGGATGGACCTCGCCGTCTTCGACGAGACGGTCTGGGAGCTGGTGATGGACCTTGAGGTGCTCGGCGAGCTGATGGCCGAGCTGCCGGTCGAGGGCGCCCGCCGCTGGGAGGTGCTGCGCGCGGTCGAGCGGGCGCTCGACACCGTCGACCTGCAGGACGTCAACGGCACCGCGGCCGCGGCCCGTGCGCAGCTCGCCGGGGTGCTGGCCTCGCCCGCCGCACCGTCCGCGCACCGGATCAGCGCGGTCGGCCACGCCCACATCGACTCGGCCTGGCTCTGGCCGCTGCGCGAGACCGTCCGCAAGGTCGCCCGGACCACCGCCAACATGACGGCGCTGCTGGAGGACGAGCCGGACTTCGTCTACACCATGTCCCAGGCGCAGCAGTACGCCTGGATCAAGGAGCACCGGCCCGAGGTGTACGCGCGGGTCAAGAAGGCCGTCGCGGACGGACGGTTCGTGCCGGCCGGCGGCATGTGGGTGGAGTCGGACACCAACATGCCCTCCTCGGAGGCGATGGCCCGGCAGTTCGTCCACGGCAAGCGGTTCTTCCTGGAGGAGTTCGGGGTCGAGAACCAGGAGGCCTGGCTGCCGGACACCTTCGGCTTCACCGGCGGGCTGCCGCAGATCATCCGCAACGCGGGCTCCAAGTGGCTGCTCACGCAGAAGATCTCGTGGAGCCAGGTCAACAGGTTCCCGCACCACACCTTCCTCTGGGAGGGCATCGACGGCACCCGGATCTTCACCCACTTCCCGCCGGTGGACACCTACAACTGCTCCATGAAGGGCAGCGAGATCGCCCACGCGGCGAGGAACTTCAAGGACAAGGGAGTCGCCCGGCACTCGATCGCACCGACCGGCTGGGGCGACGGCGGCGGCGGCACCACCCGGGAGATGGTCGCCAAGGCCGCCCGGCTGCGGGACTTGGAGGGCTCGGCCACCGTCCGCTGGGAGCGGCCCGCCGACTTCTTCGCCAAGGCGCAGGCCGAGTACCCGCAACCGCCGGTCTGGGTCGGCGAGTTGTACCTGGAGCTGCACCGGGCGACGCTGACCAGCCAGGCGAGGACCAAGCAGGGCAACCGCCGCAGCGAGAACCTGCTGCGCGAGGCCGAGCTGTGGTGCGCCACCGCCGCGCTGCGCACCGGACTGCCCTACCCGTACGAGGAGTTGGACCGGATCTGGAAGACGGTGCTGTTGCACCAGTTCCACGACATCCTGCCCGGCTCCTCGATCGCCTGGGTGCACCGCGAGGCGGAGGCCACCTACGCGGGGCTCGCGGCGGAGCTGGAGCGGCTGATCGGCCGGGCGCAGCAGGCTCTGGCCGGGGACGCGGCGGGCGGGCGGGCGCTGGTGTTCAACGCGGCCCCGCACGCCCGGGCCGGGGTGCCGGCCGGCGGCGCGGCCGCCGCACCCGACGGCGGCTCCGGCTGCTCGGTCACCGCGCGGGCGGAGGGCGGCTTCGTACTCGCCAACGGGCTGCTCTCGGTGACGGTGGACGGCGACGGCCTGGTGGTCTCGGCGGTCGACCTGGCCACCGGCCGCGAGACGGTCGCCCCCGGCGCCCGCGCCAACCTGCTCCAACTGCACCCGGATTTCCCGAACATGTGGGACGCCTGGGACGTGGACCAGTTCTACCGCAACACGGTCACCGACCTGACCGCGGCGGACTCGGTGGCCGTCGTCGCCGACACGCCGGACGCCGCCGCCGTCCGGGTGACCCGCTCCTTCGGCGCGTCGACGGCGGTCCAGACGCTCGCCCTGCACGCGGGCGAGCGGCGGCTGGACATCGACACCGAGGTGGACTGGCACGAGACGGAGAAGTTCCTCAAGGCGGCCTTCCCGCTGGACGTGCACACCGAGCGGTACGCCGCCGAGACCCAGTTCGGCCACCTGTACCGGCCCACCCACACCAACACCAGCTGGGAGGCGGCCAAGTTCGAGGCCTGCAACCACCGCTTCGTCCACCTGGACGAGCCCGGCTGGGGCGTCGCGCTGGTCACCGCCTCCACCTACGGCCACGACGTCACCCGGACGGTGCGCGACGGCGACGGCGGCACCACCACGACGGTGCGGTTCTCGCTGCTGCGCGCCCCGCGCTTCCCCGACCCGCGCACCGACCAGGGCCTGCACCGGTTCCGGCACGCCCTGGTGCCGGGCGCCGGGATCGCCGACGCCGTCCGCGAGGGCTACCTGATCAGCCTGCCCGAGCGCACGGTCACCGGCTCCGTGGACGCGGTCCGGCCGCTGGTGGAGCTGGACGCGGACGCCCTCGTGGTGAGCGCGGTCAAGCTCGCCGACGACGGCAGCGGCGACCTGGTCGTCCGCGTCTACGAGGCGCACGGCGGCCGCGCCCGGGGCCGGCTCGGCACCTCGTTCCCGCTGGCCGGGGCGGTGCCCTGCGACCTGCTGGAGCGGCCGTGGGACGGCACCCGCGGCGAGGTGACGGCGGACGGCGACGGGGTGACGCTCGCGCTGCGGCCGTTCGAGCTGGTCACCCTGCGGCTGACGCCGGCCTCGCCGGCCTCCTGATCAGCTCGTCCTGCTGATCGGGGCCCGGCCTGCTGATCGGGGCCGTCCCGCTGCTCAAGGCCCGTCCCGCTGGTCAGGGCCCGTCCGACCCGACCGGCGGGGCGGACCCTAGGCTGTCCGTCGTGCCCTACCCGCCGGGGGCGACGGAACCGTCCCGCCACTTAGTGCTTGATCGCCCCGCGATTTAAGGCAACC
>NZ_JBEYVJ010000593.1:0-3370 GCF_040643935.1 Kitasatospora sp. NPDC047058
AGGAGGAACTCCAGCGACGCGCGCTTGCGGCTGATCTGGTGGGCGCGCTCGGCGGGGTCCACGATGAAGTCGAGCCCGCTGCTCATGCCGCGCGGCCGCAGCAGGTCGGGGACGTCGGTGGTGGCCGTCGAGGCGTGCAGCACCAGCCCGCGGCCCAGCTCCAGCGCCTCGACGGCGGACTGCAGGGTGCCGGGCCCCTGCCGGGGTCCGTGCGCCGGGTTGCCCACGACGGCACCGTCGGGCTCCTCGGGCCCGTGTTCGTGGTCGGCGAGGCACCAGCGGGCGATCAGCAGGGCGCGCGCGGCGGTGTCCCGGGCGACGGTCAGCGCGGAGTCGGCGGCGGCCTGGAGCAGGGCGGCGGTCGCGGTCTCCCGCAGCCCGGCGAGGCCCGTCTCCCGGCTGCGCCGCCGGTCGCCGGGGCCCAGCCGTTCCCGGTGGGCCTCGGCCAGCAGGCCGCTCACCGCGGCGAGCACCTCGGTGGGGGTGCCGCGCTGCAGCCGCGAGCGGACGTCCCGGGCCGCCGCCACCGCGGCCTCGATGTCGGCGGCGCGCCTGGCGTGCCGGTGGCGCATCAGCAGCAGGGTCGCCCGCATCATCTGCCCCCGGATGCCCTCCATGCTGTCCGGGTCGGCGGTGCCGAGGAAGTCGTCCAGGTAGCGCAGGGCGCCGTCGGCCTGGTAGGCGGAGAACGGCGGCATGACGGCGAGCATGCAGAGCGCGGAGGCCGCCCGCATGGTCAGCACGGGCTTGTGGACGTGACCGGCGGGCGTCTCCTCGGCGGCCTCGGCCATCATGGCGACGGCGCGCATCCGGCGGTCCACGTCACCGGTGAACATGGAGAGGGTCACGGCGGCGGCGCCGAGGTCCCCGCGGGCCATCAGCCGCAGCGGGTCGTCCGCCGGCAGCTGCGCGACCAGCGGCTCCAGCAGGGCCACCGCCCGCCCCATCCCGGCGACGTCGCGGCTGTTGAGCGCGATGTGGAACTCCAGCAGCAGCCGGGACCGTTCGAGGGCCGGCCGTTCCCGCAGGGCCAGGTGGATGCCCGTCATGCCGTGGTCGGTCGAGGCCAGGAACGCCAGCACCTCGTCGTAGTAGCGCCGGGAGGCCTCCAGGTCCTGGTGGTCCCCGCCGATCTGGAAGCGCTGGTGCAGGCTGTTGGCGAGGTTCTGCAGGTACACGACGCGGTTGACGTCGTCCGGCGTGGCCCGGCGGAAGGCGGCGTGCTGGTGCCGGATCGCGGCGTCCAGGTCGGCGGTGGCGTTGGTGAGGACGAAGCGCCGGCTCATCGCCGCCGCCAGCGCGCCGTGCGCGTGCTGGTCGAACCCCTTGGTGGCGGAGGGCCTGGCCATCGACTCGTCCAGCATGCCGATCACCCGGTCGATCGCCGCCCGGTCGGTGCCGTACTGGTCCTGGACGATGGAGGCGTGGGCGAGCAGGCCGAGCAGATCGCTGCGGATGATCCCGTTCGACTCCTCGCCGTCCATCGACTCCAGGGCCGTCTCCAGGTGGTGGACGGCCTCCTCGGTGCGGTACTCGTCCGGCTCGTGTTCGTGCAGCGCGTTGACCAGGGTGCCGAGCAGGCCGTGCGAGCTCGCGCGCACCGGATCGTCCGCGGCCATGCCGGCCAGGCCCTCGCGCAGGACGACGACCGCCTCCCGGGCGGCCGCCGTGACGACGGGCCGCTCCAGGCCGGCGCGCTGGGCGAGGGCGTTGCCGAGCAGCCAGCGGGCGGTCCCGCCGAGCGGGTGCTCCGGGGGCAGCAGGCGCCGGATGTCGTGCAGCCGGGCGAGGTGGTGCTCGGCGTCCGCTTCGGTGACCCGGCCGCCGCCGCGGGTCTGGTACCCGTCGACCAGGCGCAGGGCGGCGCGCAGCCGGACGGGGTGGTCCGGTTCGCTGGTCGCGGCCAGCAACTCCAGGTGGGCGAGCGCCCGTTCGGTCCGGTCGGCGGTCGCCGGGCGCTGCTCGGTGCCGAGCAGCAGGAGGGCCAGCCGCTCCCGGGCGGCGTGTTCCAGCGGGTCGCCGAGCTCGGCCGGTCCGGGCCGGGCGTCGGGGGAGGGCCGGGGCGGCGGGGAGCCGGGTTCGCACCACGCGGGCGGACGCAGCTGCGCCAGCAGCCCCTCCAGGACGGCCTCCGCGGCGGCGAGGTCGTGCGGGGAACCGTCGCGGTCGTGGCGGTCGGCCAGCGCGCAGCCCAGCGTCGCCACCAGGCCGGGCTCGGGCTCCTCGGCGTCCGCGGGCTGCTCGGCGTCCCCGTGCTGCTCCGGCCCGGACGACGGCTCCGGCCCGGACGCCGCCTCGAAGGGGACCGGCCACGGCGAGGGCGGCAGCGGTGCCGGGCAGGCCGTCCGCAGCGCCTCGACCGCCCGGTCGAGGTCGTCCGGTCGGGCGGCCGGGTCGGGCGGGCCGTCGCCGTGGCCCTCCTCGTGGCGGGCGTGCAGCAGCAGGCCGAGCCGCCCGGCGGCCGTCGTGCGCTCCCGGGTGCCCGGGGTGAGCAGCGCCGCGGAGAGCGCCAACAGGTCGACGGCGTCGGCGCGTTCGGCCCGGACGGCGTGCCGGATCTGCTCGTCCTCGGCGTAGTCCGCGGTGTCCTGGGCCTGCCAGAAGCGCACCGACAGGGTGAGGCCGAGCAGGAAGCGGACCTCGGTGAGGGCCTGCAGGGGCGCCGCCGGGCAGGCCTCCTCCAGCAGGGCGCGGGCGGTCGTGAAGGCGGTCAGGGCACGGGAGAGCGCGAGGGTGCCACGCGCGGAGGAACTGTGCGCGTCGTACTCGTCGAGCAGGGCGCGCCCCAGCCCGACCAGCGTCCCGGCGTCCTCCGGGGGAACGGCGCCCGGCCCGCTCAACGGCCCGCTCAACGGCCCGCTCAACGGCCCGCTCCGGTCACTGCCCGCCCCGTCACTGCCCGCCCCGGGTCCGGCGCACCGCGAACAGGCCGGCGTGGGCGGCGAACGGGAGTGCGACCAGCAGGGCGGCCCAGAACGCCGCGTGGCCCCAGACCTCGGCCAGGCCGCGGAACCAGCCCTCCAGCACCGGCACGCGCAGCGCCTCCAGCGGTCCGACCGGCGGCGGCCAGGCACCGAGCAGCACCGTCCCGGTGGCCCAGAAGCCGAGCAACCGGCGGGCCGTCCGCGGCGCGGCCGCCGCGCCCAGCAGGGCGAGGACGGCCAGCAGCAGCACGAACCCGGCCTGGTCGGAGGCGCCCGTCCGGCCCGTCCCCCAGGACTCCGCGGTGGGGTGGTGCCCCGTGACGGCGAACCGCACCTCGGCCGCCGCCCAGAGCAGGGCGAGCAGGGTGAGCAGGGCGCCGAGCGCGAACAGCAGGCGGTCCTGCGCGCCCGCGCGGCCCGCCCGCCACTGGTCGCGGCCGGGCGCC
>NZ_JBEYVJ010000594.1:0-3369 GCF_040643935.1 Kitasatospora sp. NPDC047058
TGCGGGACTTGTGAGACCTGCGATCACCTGTCGACGGCGTCGGTCAGGTGGTTCCAGGCGTCCAGGTCCGCGGTGCGGGCCTCCAGGGCGGTGCGCATGCCGGTGGCGCTGGAGGTGCCGAGGGCCAGGCGCAGCGGGGGGTTGGGGCTGTCGACCGCGGTCCGGATGCCTTCGGCGATCCGGGCTGCGGAGGAGAACGCGGAGGCGGGCAGCTCTCCGATGCCCTTCTGGACCTCGCGGACGGTCCGGTCGTAGTCGTCGAGGCCGGCCGCGACGTCGAGGTTGGACAGGAAGGGGGTGGCGGTCATTCCGGGCTGGATGACCGTGACCTTGATGCCGAGTGGTGCGACCTCGGCCACCAGTGCGTCCGACAGTCCCTCGACGGCGTACTTGGTAGCGGCCAGCAGTCCCACGCCGGGGTGGGCGGACTGCCCGTAGACCGACGAGCCCTGGAGGATGTGGCCGGACCGCTGGGCGCGGAGTACCGGCAGCGTCGCGCGGAGCACGTTGAGCACGCCGAAGACGTTGGTGTCGAACACGGCGCGGGCCTGCGCGTCGGTGGCTTCCTCGACGGCTCCGAAGAGTCCGTAGCCGGCGTTGTTGGCCACCACGTCGATGCGGCCGAACCGCGCGAGCGTGCGTTCCACCGTCTCCCGGACGGCCTGCTCGTCCCGCACGTCCGCGGGGACGAGGAGCAGGCGGTCGCCGTGCGTTGCGGCCAGTTCGTCCAGGGAAGCGGTGTCGCGGGCGATCGCCGAGACGGCATCGCCGTTCTCCAGTGCCTGGAGGGTGAGTTCGCGGCCGATGCCGGAGGTCGCGCCGGTGATGAGCCATGTGCGGGGGCTGGTCTGCTGCTTCGAAGTTCCGTTCATGTTGCGACCGTAGGCGCTTAGCTCATAACGCGTCAAGCGCAGTGCGGCTCTGCGTTACCCCTTAGGTGGATTAGTACCTCTTCCCGCTGATGTACGATGGGGTGATGAGCAGTGCTGCAGCCGGATCGGCGAAACCCAGCCCGCGCACCGTCATGCCGACGGTGGAGACCGTGCTCGCGTTCGTGAACACGCGCGCGGACGGAGGCGGCCGGCAGGAACTGTTCGGGGACGGCGACTCGTTCGCGGCCTGGCTCGCGGAGCACGACGAGTTCGGCGGCGAGACGGTGGCGACCGATGCCGACGCCGCGGCCGCCCGCGAGCTGCGGGACGCCCTGGTGACCCTGCTGCTCGCCCACTCGGGCGACGAGGAGAGCCTCGGCGAGCCGCTGCAGCACGCCGAGCAACACCTGCGGCGCGCAGGTGCGCTCTACCCGCTGGCGACGGTGGTCACAGCCGGCGGGGTCGCGCTGGCGTCGCCGCAGGCAGGGGTGCCGCGGGTGTTCGGGACCGTGCTGGCCGCGGTGACGACCTTCGCGCAGACCGGCGACTGGGGGCGCATCAAGGCGTGTCGCAACCCCCCGTGCCATTTCGGCTTCTTCGACCGCACCCGCAACGGGGCGGGGCTGTACTGCAGTACCGGCTGCGGCTCCCAGGTGTCCATGCGCAACTACCGCCGGCGGCAGCGCCGGGAGAGCGAGGCACCGCCCGAGGCGTGAGGCCGCGGCGCTGCGGCCGGCCCCGTCGAAGTTGTGTCCACCCGCGCCCGCCGGCCGCAGCCCGGAAGCGTCACGTCGGAGCCCGCCTGGCATGCTGGCCGCATGGACGCCGGCATCGCTGACACCCCGACACCGGTCCACCTCGACAAGGTGATGGACGGGCTGGCGGTGAACCCCGCCCTGCCGGCTCCCATGGTCCGGCGACTGTTCGCACGGCGGCGGGGCTTCGGAAGGGTCGCGGGGCGTCCGGACCTCACCGAGGACATGATCGCCGAGATCATCGCGATCGACGACGGCTGGCTCCTGCACAGCCTGGCGCTCAACGACCGGCTGCCGGACCGGTTCCGCATCCGCCTGGCCGCCCATCCGGACAGGGCGGTGCGGTCCGCGCTCGTCGTCCACGCCGCGACCGCACCGAGGGAGATGCTGGAGCAGCTCATCGACGATCCGGAGGCACAGGTCCGCAAGTACCTGGCCCAGAACCGTCACACGCCGCCCGACCTCCGGGCCCGCCTCGCCTCCGACCCCGACCCCGCGATCCGCGCCTCGCTGGCGAAGCACTGGACCCAGGCGCCGGAAGCGGTCCGCCGGATCCTGCTGACCGATCCCGAGGACACGGTCCGCGCCGCCGCCTGCTCCATCTACTTCGCGGACCGGCCGCATCCGGTACCGCCCTCGGACCTGCTGCCGGCACTACTGGCGGACCCGGAGACCCGGGCGGGCGCGGTGATCCACGCCGTTCTCGACGAGGACACTCTCCGACGGCTCGCCGAGGATCCGGACAGCGACGTGCGCGCCGAACTGGCCCGGCATCCCGACCTGCCGCCGTCGGTCCGCGACGTCCTCGCCGTCGATCCGGCCGCGAGCGTCCGGGTGAAGGTCTTCGCCCGGCCTGACACGCCGGAACACGTCCGGGCGCGGATCCACGCCTCGGTCCACGAGCTTGCGCAATCGACGGAGGAGCCGGGCTCCGACGCCGACGACGAAGCGTTCCTGCAGTGGTACCAGAACGCCTTCGCGCCCACGGAACTGCGGATCCTGCGCCTGGACTGGGTCACGGCCGATCCGCTGCCGCACATCGACTCGCCCTACGTCGGCTTCCGGGTCTCGGCCGCCGCCGGCAAGGACCTTCCCGCCCCTGCGGTGGCCCGACTGCTCGACGACGAGGAGGAGATGGTCCGCCTCACCATGGCGTACGCCGCCCCGCACCTGGTCGATCCCGCGACCGCCGAGAGCATCGAGCGCCGCTACCGCCGGCGGGACAAGTTCACGTTCTGGTGGGACGGGGAGGAGGTCCTGACGTTCCCCTCGGAGACCCTGCGCCGCTTCGCCACCGACCCTGAGCCCCGGCTGCGCTCCTTCTCGCCCCGCGATCCGGATCTGCCCCCGACGCTCGCCGAGAAGCTGGCCGCCGACCCCGAAGACCGCGTCCGCCGCGCGGTCGCACCCCACCGCAATCTCCCGCTCCCGTCCCTGCTCCGGCTGCTCGCCGACCCCTCGGAGCACGTCGCGGAGGCCGCCGGTGCCTCGCCGTTCCTTCCCGTCGAGCAGATGGAGCGGCTGCTGACTCTCGCGGGCGTGTAGCCCGGGGCCCCGCGGCGGGTCCCATACGGCAAGGCCTGTTCGCGGTTTCGGGAGGGCACGGGATCCGGCGTGATCGGCGTCCACGAGAAGCGGTTCCAGCCCGACTTCTCTGGTGTCGCAGGTAGAGGGCCTGGGCCGCTGACCGCGTCGACACCGGACTCAGCGGCGGCTCACGCAAAGCGCTCGGCTGGGAAGCC
>NZ_JBEYVJ010000595.1:0-3367 GCF_040643935.1 Kitasatospora sp. NPDC047058
GCCGGCAGGGGCCGCCACGTGCCGGGCGCGCCGCCGTCGCCGTGGAGCCGGATGGACGCGCCGCGGGCCGGGCCGTCCCAGCTGACGCCGACGTACCGGATCGGGAAACCGGGCCGCACGGTCGCGGCCTCCCCGCCCGCCGCGGACTGGGCGCGGGTGGCCGGGACGCTGACCGTCCGGGCCCGGCCGGCGGTGCCGGGCGCGGTGGCGGGGGCTCCAGTGGGGGAGGGCGCTCCGGCGGGGGCTGCCGCGGCGGAGGTGGCCGGGGCGACGGCGAGGGCGGCGGCCGTCGCGCCTATCGCCCCGACGACGGTGCGCCGGGAGACGGCGGGCTGCGGGTTCGGCATGGGTGTCCTGTCTCGGGTGCGGGCACGGCGACGGAGGCGTGCTGACCTGCTGCGCTGTACCGCCCCCGTCGACTGATCATCAGTCAGCGCAGAATGTACACGCTTGATCGTTTCTGATCGTTTGCCCCGCCCTTTTCGCTGCCTGAAGGGGCAGTTCACGCCGCTGCGCCCCGGAGGGACAACCGGTCTGCACGGATGAATGACGCCGGGCCCCGCCCTGCATAGACTCGGGCGCCAGCCGTCCCGACGAGCCGAGGAGCCCCCGCATGCCCACACCCCCTCCCAGCCTCAGCACCGGCCCCTCGGCCACGCCCCTGCTGGACGAGACCATCGGCACGGCCCTCGACCGCGCCGTCCGCTCCTTCCCCGACCGGGAAGCCCTGGTCGACCTGCCCTCGGGCCGCCGCTGGACGTACCGCGAACTGGCCGCCGAGGCCGACCGCGTCGCCACCGCCCTGCTCACCCTCGGCGTCGGACGCGGCGACCGGGTCGGGATCTGGGCCCCCAACTGCGCGGAGTGGGTGTTCGTGCAGTACGCCACCGCCCGCATCGGCGCCATCCTGGTGACCGTCAACCCCGGTTACCGCACCCACGAACTCGAGTACGTGCTCCGGCAGTCGGGCATCCGCACGATCGTCGCCGCGCCCTCGTTCAAGACCTCCGACTACGCGGCCATGCTCGCCGACGCGGCCCCGCGCTGTCCGGACCTCCGCGACGTCCTGCTGATCGGCTCCACCACCTGGCACGAGCTGCTCACCGCCGCCGCCGGCGCGCCCGCCGACCTGGCCGCGGCCGGCGCCGGACTCGCCCCGGACGACCCGATCAACATCCAGTACACCTCCGGCACCACCGGCTTCCCGAAGGGCGCCACCCTCTCCCACCGCAACATCCTCAACAACGGCTACTTCGTCGGCGAGCTGTGCGGCTACACCGAACACGACCGCATCTGCGTGCCGGTGCCCTTCTACCACTGCTTCGGCATGGTCATGGGCAACCTCGCCGCCCTCTCGCACGGCGCCTGCGTGGTCATCCCGGCCCCCGGCTTCGACCCCGTCACCACGCTGCGCGCCGTGGCCGCCGAACGCTGCACCTCGCTCTACGGCGTGCCCACCATGTTCATCGCCGAACTCAACGACCCGTCCTTCGCCGACCACGACCTCTCCAGCCTGCGCACCGGCATCATGGCGGGATCGCCCTGCCCGACCGAGGTGATGAAGGAGGTCGTCGACCGGATGGGCATGCGCGACGTCTCGATCTGCTACGGCATGACCGAGACCTCCCCGGTCTCCACCCAGACCCGCGCCGACGACCCGCTGGAACGCCGGGTCTCCACCGTCGGCCGGGCCGGCCCGCACCTGGAGGTGAAGGTGGTCGACCCCGACACCGGCCACACCGTCGCGCGCGGCACCCCCGGCGAACTCTGCACCCGCGGCTACTCGGTGATGCTCGGCTACTGGGACCAGCCCGACCGCACGGCCGAGGTCGTCGACGCCGACGGCTGGATGCACACCGGCGACCTGGCGGTGATGGACGAGGAGGGCTACCTCAGCATCACCGGCCGCAGCAAGGACATGGTCATCCGCGGCGGTGAGAACATCTACCCCCGCGAGATCGAGGAGTTCCTCTACACCCACCCCGACATCCTGGACGCCCAGGTCATCGGCGTCCCCGACGCCAAGTACGGCGAGGAGCTGATGGCCTGGATCCGCCTGCGCCCCGGCGCCGCCGACCTCACCCCCGACACCCTCCGCGACTTCTGCACCGGCCGCATCGCCCACTACAAGATCCCCCGCTACGTCCACCTCGTCGACGACTTCCCCATGACCGTCACCGGCAAAGTCCGCAAGGTCGAAATGCGCGAAGCCGCCCGCACCATCCTCGGCCTCTGACCCCCGGGGCGCCCGGGATCATCCCCCGGGCGCCCCGCCGTCCGTCGGCCTTGACGCAGCACCCGCGAAGAGCCGGTCCGTACTGGCCGCACTTCTCGGTCGATCGTAGTCATGGCTGAAGCAACTTCCACCTGCCGCATCAGCCGGCAAGCAGCACCAGCCCGCCGTTCTCCGTCAGCGAGCCGTCTGGCACGCCCACCCGCGCACGCAAAACCGGGTCCAGCACCTGCTGGGCATGCGAGAGGCGATGCGGCGACGCGAATCGTCTTACTCGACAGGTGTCCCTGCAAGCAGAGCGATCAGGCGTAGGGAACCTCGATCACTTCGAACCCGCAAGGACACCTGTCGTCGTTTCAGTCACCGACCTTCACCACTACCTGCGGATTCGGGGCAGACCCCCGACCCGGACCCCGTCTGAAGGTGGGTGCCTTGCCTGTCGCCTGGCTGCGGGCGCTGTTCACTGCTGGTCTCCTGTCGCCGCTGCGCCTGGGTGCGTTCCTGGTCGCGGTCGCCGCGAGCCGGTTCCAGTGCCGCTCGTGCGGCTACCCGTGCCGCTGGTTGTCGTGTCGCCCGTTTCCGCGGAACGGCCGGGGCCGCCGGTACGACCCGGCTGCCCGGTCGGTGGTCACTGCTGGCCTCCCACCCGCAGTTCGGTGGCGATCTGGCGCCGGCCGGAGATCAGCGCCTCGGCGAGCACACCGACGGAAACCACGGCGGTCAGACCGAGCACCTGGACCAGCACCGGCGGCACGCTGGGTTCCAGACCGGTCCGGACCGGGACGCCGACCAGGGCGGACAGGTCGATCGCCGGTCCGAGCAGGGCGACCGCGGCGAGCGCGGTCAGCCCGCCGCCGGCCGCCGCCACCAGAGTCTGCGGTAGCGTCTCGGCAACGATCAGCGCCAGGCCCTGCCGGGGGCGCAGGCCCATGGTGCGCAGCCGGGCGAGCAGGGCAACGCGTTCGGGGGCGGCGCGGAGCAGCGTCAGCAGCACGGCGAGCAGGGCGGACCCGGCTGCGCCGATCACGGAGGCCCGGAACAGCCGCCCGGCCGAGTGCTGGAGCGGGTCGTCGGCGAGCTCGGCGGCAAGGCCGGCGCTGGTCCGCACCACGTAGCCGAACGGCAGGCTGTCCA
>NZ_JBEYVJ010000596.1:0-3364 GCF_040643935.1 Kitasatospora sp. NPDC047058
CACGAACCTTAATCGCCGCCACCGTCACAGTGGCCGCCCGAGAACGACGCGGGGATCTGGCTGCCCGCCTGGCGAAGCCGGAGCTGCACGGAGCCAGTTCGGCGGCCTGGCACACCCTCAGGTTGTCCGACCGCCGGGACGGTCGGAGCGCGGGCCGCCGGTAGGCTCACGCCGCGCGGAGGGGCTTCGCCATCAGGAGTTCGCGGCCCACGCCGTCGGGCAGCAGGTCGCCCGGTTCGCCGGTGTCGGTGAAGCCGGCACGCTCGTACAGGGCGATGGCGTGCGGGTTGTGCGGCATCACGGCGAGGCGCAGGGTACTGAAGCCCTGCCGAGCCGCCCACTGCCCGATCTCGGCGATCAGCCGGGCGCCGACGCCCCGGCCGCGGGCCTTCGGGCCGACCCACATCGAGATCAGCTCCGCCGACCCGTCCCCGGGCACGCCGGTGGCCATCGCGGAGGGCTCGCCGTCCACGAGGGCCACGAGGTCCAGGGCGCCAGGGATCAGCCGGGAGCGCCAGCGCTCCTCCCGGTCGCCCTCGCCCTGCCAGGCGGCGAGCGTGGAGCCGAAGGCGTACGGCGCCTCGGCCAGGGCGGCCAGGCGGAGCTCGCGGAAGAGCGGCCAGTCGTCGGAGGTCAGGGCACGGAGTTCGATCACGGCACCGACCATGCCCTGCCCCGGCCTGCGACGACAAGTGGATTGACGACAGGGGTCCGGGGCGGGTTCAGGCGGGCGAAGGCCTCGTGAGCCGGATGCGGCCGTCGTCCTCGCCCGGGGAGCCCGACCGCACCCGGGCACCACCGAGCAGCCCTTCGCCGCCGTACACAGGCACGTACCGGGCCGCCTCGGAGGCGGCTTACGCGTTCGTCGGTGTGGCACGCAGGCCGCCGAGCATGGTGGCCAGGTAGCGGCGGGCGGTGTCGATCCGGTCGGCGGGCGTGCCTCCGTGGACGTTCACGGCGTGGGCGATGCCGCACATGAGCGGGACGAGGTCGGCCGGCGTGAGGTCGGAGCGGACCGCTCCGGCCTCACGGGCCCGGTCGAGGAGGGCGGTACCGGACGCCCGGAGCGACGCCTTGAGTTCCGTGGTACGGGGCAGCACGTCTGCGGGTGCGGCGGTGACCGGGGCCAGGGAGGCGTCGGTGACCTGTGCTTCGACGGTGTGCAGCAGGAAGCCTTCGAGTGCGCGCCGAGGGTCGCTGTCGGCCAGGGCCTGCTCCCCGTGGGCGGCCAGGGCTTCCAGGCAGGGGGTGGCGACGGTCTCCAGCAGGGCCTCGGGCACGGCGAAGTGCCGGTAGACGGTGCCCACGCCGAGTCCGGCGCGACGGGCCACGTCGTTGAGCTGCAGCGGCTCGCCCTGGTCGACCAGGGCACGGGCGACGGAGACGATTCGGTCCCAGTTGCGGGCCGCGTCCTTGCGCAGGGGCGTCGTCATGAGGACATGCTAACCGGATGGCCCATCCGGATGGGCCCGCCGGTGCGCAGCGGACCACGGTCGGATGTCGTAGCCGGGCGGCGGTCGTGGTCAGGTGGTCGTGGTCAGGTGGTCACAACTGGCGCGTGCCGTTCGCTGAGGCGGCGTACGGCCCCGGCGAGGCGAGGGTCGGCCGCCGCGCGCGGCGGCGCCACCGGGCGGGCCTGTGCGCCGATGACGATGCCGGTCCGGCCGGTCAGGGTCTCGTCCGTGGCTGCGGCGATCGAGGGCCTGGCGGCCACCGAGGCCGGGCCCGAGGTCGAGCGTTCGAACCTGCGGCGCACCAGGGGCCACAGCAGCCGCAGGGCCGGCGAGACGATCTTCGGGTCGGTCAGGGTGCCGTTGGTCATATCGGTCGCAGCTCCTCCGGGATCGGCGGCGAAGACCGAGACGCCCGTGCCCTCCAGACGCGCGGCCAGGTCGAGCGTGTAGGCGAGGTTGGCGAGCTTCGCACGGCCGTACCAGTGGAAGCCGTAGTAGCCGCCGGGCGGCTCGACCGCATCGAACACCCGCCTGCCGAGAGCGACCGCGCCCGAGGTCACGTTCACGATCCTGCTCGGCGCACCGGCGGTCAGGGTGGGCAGCAGCCGTTCCGTCAGCAGGTACGGCGAGAGGTGGTTGACGACGAATGAGGCCTCGATGCCGTCCAGGGACAGCCGCTCGGGGAACATCGCGCCGATGTTGTTGACGAGAACGGTCAGCGGGTCGCCGGAGGCGGCGTGGTCGGCAGCGATCCGGTCGGCGAGCGCGCGTACGTCGTCGAGCGAGCCGAGGTCGGCGGACAGGAACCGACTGCGGTGTGCCGGGTTCGTCGCGTCGATCCGGGCGACCGCCCGCACGCCCCGCTCGGCGTCGCGGCCGACCACGGTGACCGCGTACCCGGCGGCGGCCAGTCCCAGTGCCGTCTCCAGGCCGATGCCGGCCGTACCGGCCGTGACCACGGCTGTCTTCCGCATGTGCTCCTCCACCCCAAAGAGATTCGGATAGGTCATCCGCTTAGCGGGGACGGTAGCACAGAATCGGATTGGTCATCCGGTTAGGGACGCGGTCGGCCACCCCCGGCCACAGGCCGAATGAGGGCCGGACACCACCCCGAAGCTCCGGCGATCCAGTCCTGCTGCCGCGCCCCGAGGGCGGGACCGGCTTCGGCGATGGCGGGGGCCCGGACTCCCACATCCGGCTGCGCCTCGGCCGCCACCCGCGCGCTGTCGGTGCCGCACCCTAGGATCAACTTCGTGTGCCGAACACCGGTACGACGTGAACACAGCAGGGGGGACCATGACGAAGCGGACGAGGACGCGCACGCTCACCGCAGCGGCCGGGATGCTGGGGGTGACGCTGGCGTTCGCCGGGACGGCATCGGCGCAGCCCGCCGACCCGGCACCGGCCTCGGACGAGCCCGTCGGCCAGCCGGGGACGGGCCAGATCCTGCCGCCGGCCTCGGACGAGGACACCATGTTCTCGATCCCCGACTGGATCGGGAACGGCGGCGCGGTGACGGCCTCGGTGATCGAGACGCTGCCGATCGCCGTCACCGTGGGCTGCCAGGGCGGCGGTTCGGTGCAGGTGCACGTCGGCGGTCCGGCTCCCGCCGACTTCACGGTGCAGTGCCCGGTGGACTCCGTCGGCGTCGCCTCGGTGGGCATCCCCGCCCGTCCCGGCCGGGACTTCCAGTTCACCGTGCACACCTCGGACCCGTCCATCCACTGGGGCATCAACGCTCTCCAGATCCGCCCTGCCCCCTGAGCCCGGGCCCCGGACCCCGGGCCGGCTCAGCCCTGGACACCCCGGGGACCAGTGACGGCCTCACCCAAAGCGCCCGCCCGGGTAGGCAGTTCGTGGCCGGCGGCGCGACCACCACGCAGGCCTGCGCCGAGGATCCGGCGCGGGCC
>NZ_JBEYVJ010000597.1:0-3335 GCF_040643935.1 Kitasatospora sp. NPDC047058
GCGGAGCGGCTGGTGCTGACCGGCCGTTCCGGTCCGGCCGCCGCCGGTGTCGCGGCGACGGTCGCGGAGCTGGCCGCCCGGGGCACGGGCGTGGATGTCGTGTCCTGTGACGTGACGGACCGTTCGGCGCTGGCCGGGCTGGTGGCCTGGATCGGCGCGAGCGGTCCGGCGCTGTCCTCGGTGCTGCACACGGCCGCCGTGCTGGACGACGGTGTGGTCGACCGGCTGTCGGTGGACCGTCTGGAGACGGTGCTGGCCGCGAAGGCGGCGAGCGCGGTCCACCTGGACGAGCTCACCGCGGAGCTGGACCTGGACGCGTTCGTGCTGTTCTCCTCGGCCGCGTCCACACTCGGTGCGGCCGGGCAGGGCAACTACGCGGCGGCCAACGCCTTCCTGGACGCCCTGGCGGAGAACCGGCGGAGCCGCGGCCTGGCCGCGCTGACCGTCGCCTGGGGTGCCTGGGCCGGCGGTGGCATGGCCGAGTCCAGCAAGGTGGTCCGGGCGCGGGTCAAGCGGGCCCCGATGCCGGCGATGGACCCGCAGCTCGCCGTGCGGGCGCTGGGCGAGTCGCTGGACGGACCGGACGCCGTCGTCACCGTGATGGACGTCGACTGGGCCGAGCTGGTGGCCTCGCCCGGCCCGGTGGATCCGCGGGAGATGCCGCTGGTGCGGGATCTGCCCGAGATCCGCCGGCTCGCCGCGGCGAGCCCCGACGGCACCGGCGTGGTGCGCGAAGCGGGCGGTCTGGCGCGGCAGTTGGCCGGGCTGGGCCGGGCCGAGCAGGAGCGGGTGCTCACCGACCTGGTGCGGGCCGAGGTCGCGGTCGTGCTGGGGCACGCCTCGGCCGACGCGGTCGAGGACCGGCGCGCGTTCAAGGACCTCGGCTTCGACTCGCTGACCTCGGTCGAGCTCCGCAACCGCCTCAACGGGGTGACGGGGCTGCGGCTGCCCGCCACGCTGGTGTTCGACTACCCCACCCCGAACGCCCTTGCCGGCTGGCTGCGAACCGAGATTGTCTCGGAGGAAGCGGTGTCGGTCCCGGTGCTCGCCGAGCTCGACCGGCTCGAGGCCGCTCTCCGTACCGGGGCGATGGACGACTCGGTGCGGGAGGTGGCCACCGACCGGCTGCGCCTGTTGCTGGACGCCATCGGCGACCAGGCCGCCGACAAGAGCAAGAAGCGGCGCGAAGCGGAACTCGAGGGCGCGACCGACGACGAGCTGTTCGCTCTCGTCGACGAGCTCGAGTGACGCCTGTCCGGCCCTGAGGGGCTCCGTTCGAACCGGGCTGTCCCGCACGTTCCGTGCGGGACAGCCCGCCCCTGACTCTGCCCGAAACACCATTGCTGGGAGATGACCGTGTCCGACGGGGACAAGCTTCGTAGTTACCTAAAGCGGGCCATCGCAGACGCCCAGGACGCCCGCGCCCGACTGCGCGAGGTGCAGGAGCAGGCGGCGGAGCCGGTGGCGATCGTCGGCATGGCGTGCCGCTTCCCGGGCGGTGCGGACAGCCCGGAGGCGTTCTGGGAGCTGCTGGCCTCGGGCGGTGACGCGGTGGGCGGGTTCCCGACCGACCGCGGCTGGGACCTGGACGACGTCTACGACCCGGACGGCGAGCGCGAGGGCACCTCGTACGTGGCGCAGGGCGCGTTCCTGCGGGACGCGACCCGGTTCGACGCCGGGTTCTTCGGCATCAGCCCCCGCGAGGCGCTGGCGATGGACCCGCAGCAGCGGCTGCTGCTGGAGACCTCGTGGGAGGCGCTGGAGCGGGCCGGCATCGACCCGGCCTCCCTGCGGGAGACGGCGACCGGGGTGTTCGCGGGCGGCTTCGGGTCCAACTACGGGATCGGTGTCTCCTGGTCCGGCGAGGCCGGGTCCGGCGTCGAGGGCCACCTGATGACCGGGAACGCGACGAGCGTGCTGTCGGGCCGGGTGTCGTACGTGCTGGGTCTCGAAGGGCCGGCGGTGACGATCGACACGGCGTGCTCGTCCTCGCTGGTCGCCCTGCACCTGGCCGCCCAGGCGCTGCGCTCGGGGGAGTGCACGCTGGCACTGGCCGGAGGTGTCACGGTGCTGGTGTCCCCGGGGACGTTCGTGGAGTTCTCGCGGCAGCAGGGGCTGTCCGCGGACGGCCGGTGCCGCGCCTTCTCGGAGGACGCGGACGGCACGGGCTGGGCCGAGGGCGTCGGCATGCTCGTGGTCGAGCGCCTCTCCGACGCGCGCCGCAACGGGCACAGGGTGCTCGCGGTGCTGCGCGGTTCGGCCGTGAACCAGGACGGTGCATCCAACGGTCTGACGGCGCCGAACGGCCCGTCGCAGCAGCGGGTGATCCGCGCGGCGCTGGCCAATGCGCGCCTGGCGGCCGCGGACGTGGACGTGGTGGAGGCGCACGGGACGGGCACCACACTGGGTGACCCGATCGAGGCGCAGGCGCTGCTGGCCACCTACGGCCAGGAACGCGGCGGCAACGGCCCGCTGCGACTGGGCTCGGTGAAGTCGAACATCGGGCACACCCAGGCGGCGGCCGGTGTGGCCGGTGTGATCAAGATGGTGCTGGCGATGCAGCACGAGCAGCTGCCGCCCACGCTGCACGCCGAGGTGCCGTCCTCGCACGTCGACTGGACGGCGGGCGAGGTCGAGCTGCTGACGGAGTCGGTGCCGTGGCCGGCGGGGGAGCATCCGCGTCGGGCAGGCGTGTCCTCGTTCGGTATCAGTGGCACCAACGCGCACGTCATCGTGGAGGAGGCGCCGGCCGTCGAGGCCGTCGAGCCTGGGGCCGCTTCGGCGGACCCGGTGCTGCCGGGGGCCGGTGCGTGGGTGGTGTCGGGCCGTACGGCGGACGGTCTGACGGCTCAGGCCGGCCGGCTGCGCGAATGGGTGGTGGCGCGGCCGGAGCTCGGGCCGGAGGACGTGGCCTGGTCGCTGGCGGCGACGCGGTCGGTGTTCGAGCACCGGGCCGTCGTGGTGGGCACCGACCGTGCCGAACTGGTCGGCGGCCTGGGGAGCTTCGCCGCGGGCGTGTCGGCGGCGTCGGTGGTGTCGGGTGTGGCGCGGGCCGGTGCCCGGGTGGGCCTGGTCTTCGCGGGCCAGGGTTCGCAGTGGACCGGCATGGGCCGGGGCCTGTACGAGGGCAGTGCGGTCTTCGCCGAGGTGTTCGACCGGGTGTGCGGGCTGCTGGAGCTGGAGCTCGGGGTTTCCGTCCGCGATGTGGTGCTCGGTGCCGAGGGTGTCGACGAGGCCCTGGCGGACCAGACGCTGTACGCGCAGGCGGGCCTGTTCGCGTTCGAGGTCGGTGTCGCGGCGGTGCTGCAGGCCGCGGGTGTGACCGCGGATGCGGT
>NZ_JBEYVJ010000598.1:0-3257 GCF_040643935.1 Kitasatospora sp. NPDC047058
GCGCGTGTGGTCGCTTGACTGGACCGGGCGGGGGTGGGTGGTGCGGTGGGGGTGGGGGCGGCGTCGTGGCGGTGGGGGGGGGGGGTGGTGTGGGGGGTGTGTTGGTGGTGGTGGGGCGGGGCCGGGGGCGCGCCCCCCCCCCCCCCCGCGCCAGCACACTAGGGGGCCGTGACGGCGATTCCGGGCATTGCGGGAGCGGCACGGGGCTGCCGCCCGCACACCTCACCCGATCAGGGGACAATCCGATCCTGCGACGGTCCGCCGGGGGCTGCAGAGCCGGCGCCGGGCGGACCGGGGGCCGGGCGGCGGGGCGCAGGGCGGTGGGCGGCGGATAGCGGGGCATAGCGGGGCGCCGGGCCGGGGCCCGGAGGGGCTCAGGACTCCGGGCGCAGCATGGGCGGGTTGAGCACGGTGGCTCCGCCCGCGGTGAACAGCTGGGCCGGGCGACCGCCCTGACGCGTCGTCGTGCCGCCGGAGGGCAGCAGGAACCCGGGGGTACCGGTGACCTTGCGGTGGAAGTTCCGCGGGTCGAGCACCACGCCCCACACGGCCTCGTAGACCCGGCGCAGCTCGCCGACGGTGAACTCGGGCGGGCAGAACGCCGTGGCCAGCGAGGAGTACTCGATCTTGGAGCGGGCTCGCTCGACGCCCTCGGCGAGGATCAGCCCGTGGTCGAAGGCGAGCGGGACCTCGTCGGCCGGGTTCTTCCCGAGCAGTTCGGTGACCGGGGCCCAGCGGGCGCTGCTGGCGTCGCCGCCGGCGCGCGGGGTCGGCAGGTCCGGTGCGAGGACCAGGTAGGCGACGCTGACGACCCGCATCCGGGGGTCGCGCTGGGGGTGCCCGTAGGTCGCGAGCTGCTCCAGGTGGGCACCGGCCGTGCCGGGGCCGGCCGCGTCGTGGCCGGGCGCGGAGTAGGCGCGCAGGCCGGTCTCCTCCGCCAGCTCCCGGGAGGCCGCCTCGGCCA
The DNA here is from genome assembly GCF_040643935.1 of Kitasatospora sp. NPDC047058. Lineage (NCBI taxonomy): Bacteria > Bacillati > Actinomycetota > Actinomycetes > Kitasatosporales > Streptomycetaceae > Kitasatospora > Kitasatospora sp. NPDC047058. The sequence continues at coordinate 965 of NZ_JBEYVJ010000598.1, forward strand.
GTCCCTCGTCCGGGCGGACGAAGCCACCGGGCAGGGCCCAGTAGCCCTGGAAGGGCGGCTCGCCCCGTCGGACCAGCAGGGCGCACAGCGCGTGGTCCCGCACCGTCAGCACCACCAGGTCAACCGTGACAGCGAACGGGGGGAAGGCCGACGGGTCATAACGCGACATGGCGACGATCATAGTCGTCTCTCTGACGATAAGCACAGGCCCGTGCACGGACGGTGCGCTGACGGTCCGCGCACGGGCCCGGGCGGCGTCAGCGGGCGACCAGTTGCAGGTCCGCGGAGGCCTCCTCGACCATCGCCACGCCGATCCTGCTGACCCGGACCGAGAACGGCTCGCCGGCCACCCGCAGACCGGTCAGCTCCAGCTCGCCCAGCGGCGCCGTGCTGGCGGGCCGGACCAGCACCCGGCCGCCCGGGACGTCGGGCCGGACCCCGGCGAGCGCGAACACGGCGTGCAGCGCGCCGGCCGAGGAGACCGCCGCCGGGCGGCAGGCCGCGGGGTGCGGCACCGGCGGGAAGCCGGTGGTGCGCTGCTCCCCCGCGTACATCTCGGGCAGCCGGCCCTCGAAGTGGGCCGCCGCGCCGAGCAGCCCCTCCAGCAGGGCGCCGGCCTCGTTCTCGTGGCCGGCCTCGGCCAGCCCGGCGATCGCGAGGGCGGTCTCGTGGACCCGGACCGCGCCGCTGCGGTGGCCGAGCGGGTTGAACCGGGGCGACTTGGCGCTGAGCGTGCGCAGGCCCCAGCCGCTGTCCAGCTCGGGTGCGGCCAGGCGCTGGGCGAGGAGTCTGGTCTGCTCGCGGTCCAGCAGGCTCTCGTGCCGCCCGCCGTCGACGGAGAGGCCCAGGTCGAGGAGGTGGACGAGGGAGGAGGCGACGGCGGGCAGCGGCTGGCCGCCCGGGGCGAGGCCGGCGGCCGGGCGGCCGCCGGAGAAGTCGTCGATCCAGAACCGCTCGCGGAAGCGCCCGCGCAGCGCCGCCGCCCAGCCGCGCCACTCCTCTGCGCCGGGACGGCCGAAGGCCTCCAGCAGTTCGGCGCCGTGCAGGGCGGCGCGGTGCGCCTGGGCCTGGACCTCGGCGCGGGCCGCCACGGGGTGGGCGGCACGTTCCTCCGCCGGGCGGCTCAGATCGGTGACGAAGCCGTCGACCAGGCCGCCGCGCAGGGCGCCGAGCGCGCGCTCGGCGGCCGGGAGGAGTTCGGCGACCTCCTGGCGGGGCAGGCCCCACCGCCAGGCCTCGGCCAGCACGGTGACGAACAGCAGGGTCGCCTCGGTGGCGGTGCAGGTGGGCGGGAGCTCCGGTCCGCCGTGCCGCAGGGCGCCGGGCAGCAGCCCCTCGACGCGCGGGCCGGCCTGGCCCGGAGCGGCGGGGGCGGTCTGCTGACGGCGGGCCAGCGCCCGGAGGGTGCCGGCGGCCAGCCGGGTGCCCAGCGGGAGCGTCAGCCGGGCCGCCCACAGCGCGTCGGCCGGGGCGAGCCCGAACCGCCAGGGCGCGCCGGAGGCCGGGTAGAGGTCGGTCGGGCGGTCCGGGTCGGCGAACAGCAGGCCGCCGAGGGCGTCCAGCGAGCGCGGCACCAGCAGCGCGACCCGGGGGTCGTCGCTGCGGACCTCCGGTTCCGACCACGGCAGCGGGACGCCGGTGCCGCGCCCGCCCGGCGGCCGGGGGCCGGGCGTGGTGGTCTCCAGCTCGGTGCGCAGCTCGACCGACCAGCGGGCGCCGGGCTGCACCTCGAGGTCCCAGCGCAGCACTCCGGCGCCGGCCAGGACGGCGTGCGGCGACGGCTTGGCGCTGACCACGGCGCTGTGGGTGGGGCCCGTCCAGCGCAGCCCGGCGGACTGCACCTGGCTGGGCAGGTCCGGCGGGCGGTGCCCGGCGGCGATCTCGCCGACCGGTCCGAGGTCCGTGCCGAGCGCTATCTCCAGCGGCAGCCGGGCGGGCCGGCTGCCGGTGTTGCGGACGGTGACGGTCTCGACGCCGTCGGCGTGCCGCAGCCGCTCGACGGTGAGCGCCGGGTCGGGGTCGAGGTCGCCGGGGAGCCGGACGGCGCCGAGGAAGCGGGCCTGCGCCGCCGTGGTCAGGGTGCCCTGGAGCGGCAGCGGCTCCATGCCGCCGAGCCGCAGCTCCATCCGGGCCAGCACCCGGAGGCCGGAGCGGTAGAAGCCGTGGAGGCCGTGGCCGCGCAGCTGCCCGTCCGGCCCGGACGCGGCCATCGCGGGCGCGTTGACGCAGAGCACCGCGTGGTGGACGGCGGCGGGCTGCGGGCGCGGCGGCGCCGCGGGCCGGGCCTGGCCGC
>NZ_JBEYVJ010000599.1:0-3239 GCF_040643935.1 Kitasatospora sp. NPDC047058
CCGGTGCTCACCTGCTGACCCGGTGCCGGACCGCCCGCCACGGCCGACCGGAGCACGGGCGGCGGTCGGCTTCCCTCCTTCGTGGTGGCGTGTCGGACCGCCGGCTCCGGCCGTCCGGCGACAGGGTGACGGCAGAGCCTCAACGGCAGAGCCTCATCCGAAGGAGCGAGAATGCCCGAAGTCACCACTCCGTACACCACCGGGATGCCGTGCTGGGTCGACCTGATGGCGAAGGACCAGCAGGCCGCGCTGGACTTCTACCGCGATCTGCTCGGTTGGAGCGGGCGGCCGGGCCCGGCCGGGTTCGGCGGGTACGCGGTCTGCGAGCTCAACGGCAGGGCGGTGGCCGGCATCGGCGCGGCGATGGCACCCGAGGGCATGCCGGAGCCGCCGACGGTGTGGACCAGCTACCTCGCCACCACCGACGCCGACGCCACCCAGGAGGCGGTCGTCGCCGCGGGCGGCACCCTGCTCGCGCCGGCGATGGACGTCGGGGACCTCGGCCGGATGCTGGTCGCCGCCGACCCGCAGGGCGCGGTGTTCGGAGTCTGGCAGCCCGGCGAGTTCCACGGCGCCCGGGCCCCACCCCCGCCGGCCCCGTACCCGCCGATGCGCCGGGCGCCGACCTCCTCGCCCGCATCCAGGCCGGGCTGATCGGCGAGGGCGACCTGCTCGACGGCCCGTACGGACCGCGCCGGATCACCTACGCCGACCACACCGCCTCCGGCCGCCCCCTCGACTTCGTCGAGGAGTTCGTCCGGGAGGCCGTCCTGCCGCGGTATGCCAACCCCCACACCGAGAGCTCCGGGAACGGCCTGCGCACCGGCCGCCTCCGGGAGGAGGCCCGCAGCCTCATCCACCGCGCCGTCGGGGCCGGCGACGACCACGCCGTGCTCTTCTGCGGCTCCGGCGCCACCGGCGCGGTGGACCGCCTGCTGGCCCTGCTCGACCTGCGCAGCCCGTCGCGACGCAGCGGCCGCTACGCCACCCCGCTGCCCGAGCACGACCGCCCGGTCGTCTTCGTCGGTCCCCACGAACACCACTCCAACGAACTGCCGTGGCGCGAGTCGGCGGCGGACGTCGTCGTGATCAGGGAGGGCGCGGACGGCCGGCTCGACGAGCACGACCTGCGCGCACAACTGCTGCTCCACGGCCACCGCCCGTTGCGGATCGGCAGCTTCTCCGCAGCCTCCAACGTCACCGGCATCCTGGCCGACACCGACCGGATCTCCTCCCTCCTCCATGCCTACGGGGCCCTGGCCTGCTGGGACTTCGCGACGGCCGGGCCCTACCTGCCGATCCGCGTCGCCGCATCGGCCCCCGGCCGCGGCGACCACAAGGACGCGGTGTTCCTCTCGCCGCACAAGTTCGTCGGCGGCCCGCAGACGCCGGGCGTCCTGGTCGTCCACCGGGACCTGCTGGGCGGACCGGTGCCGACCGTGCCCGGCGGGGGCACCGTCTCCTACGTCGGCCCGGCCGACCACGCGTACGTCACCGATCCGGTCGCCCGGGAGGAGGGCGGCACCCCCGCCGTCGTCGAGTCGATCCGCGCCGGCCTGGTCTTCGCCCTCAAGGAGGACGTCGGCACCGGATTGATCCACGAGCGGGAGGAGGCCGCCTGGTCCCGGGTGCGGGCCCGGTGGGGCCGGTACCCCGGCCTGCGGCTGCTGGGGCGCACCGACGTGCCCCGGCTGCCCGTGGTCTCGTTCCTGGTCCAGGACCGGAGCCGGCCCGACCGCTACCTGCACCACAACTTCGTCACGGCGGTGCTCAACGACCTCTTCGGGATCCAGGCGCGCGGTGGCTGTTCCTGCGCCGGCCCGTACGGTCACAGGCTGCTCGGCATCGACGCCGAACGGTCCGCCGCCTTCCGTGAGGTGATCGTCGGCCGGCGTCTGGAGGGGATCAAGCCCGGCTGGACGCGGGTGAGCTTCCCGTACTTCACCACGGACGAGGCGCGGGAGTACGTCCTCGCCGCGGTCGAGCTGGTGGCCTCCGACGGCCACCGGCTGCTGCCGGACTACGCGTTCGAGCCCCGGACCGGCCTGTGGCGCCACCGCGCCCGCCCCGCCGGCGAACCCGGTGCCGGGCTCGCCGACCTCCGCGCCCGGTCGTGGCAGCGGATCCGGGCCACGACCGCCCCGGGATCCCGGTCCGCCGCCCTGCACGAGCAGCTGGAGCAGGCCCGTGCGGTGCTCGCCGAACGGCCGGAGCCCCCGGCCGAGGTGCCGACCGGACTGCCCGCCGCCTTCGAGGCGCTGCGGTGGTTCCCCCTGCTGCCCGAGAACCTCGTCCCGCCGGGCGGCTCCGGGCAGCACGGGCACGGGCGCTGACTCCACCGCCCTCCCCTTTCCTCCTTTTCCTCCTCTTCCCCCGGTCTGGCCCTGCCCTGCGGTCTGGCCCTGCCCTGTCATCCCGACCCGACCCAACCGGAGCGATCCCGTGTTCAGACACCACCGAAGCGGTCTGCTGAAGCCCGCGGCCCTCTGCGTCATCGCCGGAGCCGCGGTACTCGCCGCGCCCGCTGCACATGCCGCCCCCGCCGCCCCTGCCTGCGGGAGGCCGCCGGTCCAGTACTCCGTGGACGGCGGGGCCACCTGGTCGAACAGCGCCACGATCCCGGCGTCGTCGGGCACCGTCCAGGTCCGCCTGGCCGGCCAGCCCGCGGCCGACTGCGACTACCACGTCTCGCTGGGGTCGTACGAGACTCAGGGGGCGACCTGGGCCACCTCCGGCCGGGAGGCCTTCCTCGGCTGGGCGACCACGACGCTCACCCGCGCGCACTACCGCGACACGCTCGATGTCAGCGGCCACCTGCCCAGCTGCTTCGGCGAGTTGGCGCTGTACGGGGTCGGCGAGAAGTACGACGGGAGCGACGGGGACCACCCCCTGCCGCACTACCCGGACGAGCCGTTCTCCGGCCTGCTGATCGCGTCCTGGAACGGCGGCACGGCGTGCCCGCCCAAGCCGTCCGGCAGCCCGACGGGCCAGGCCCCGACGACCCCCACGTCCGCCCCTGCGCCGACGACGGCCGGCGCCTCCACGGCCGGGCCGGCCCCGGCCCCGGCCGCCGCATCGACGTCCTCCTCCGCCGGACCCGGCTCCGCGCACCCGGTTCCGCCCCAGGCTTCGACCAGCGCCGCGGCCACCGCCGTTCCGGCACTGGCCGCCACCGGGCAGGAGACCGGCCTGCTGACCGCCACGGCGGTCGGCGCCGCCGCGCTGGTCGCCGCCGGGGG
>NZ_JBEYVJ010000600.1:0-3219 GCF_040643935.1 Kitasatospora sp. NPDC047058
GTCCAGGATCTGGGCCTTGCTCAGAACCTGACGCGGATGCTGCATCAGGTAGCGCAGCAGCTGGAACTCCGTGGGGGACAGCTCGACCGGGGCACCGCCCCGCAGGACCTCCCTGGACTGCTCCACCAGGACGAGATCACCGAGCACCAGGGCGCCTTCCGGCACGCCCTGCCCGCGGGCGTCCTCGCCCTGGGCCCGCCGCAGCAGCCGGCGGAGCCTGACCACCACCTCCTGCAGGCTGAAGGGTTTGGTGACGTAGTCGTCGCCCCCGGCGTCGATCCCCGCGATCCGGTCCTCGACGGCGTCGCGGGCGGTCAGGAACAGCACCCGGACCTGGGGCTGTTCGGCGTGGATGCGCTCCAGCACCGCCATGCCGTCGAGCCCGGGGAGCATCATGTCCAGCACGACGGCGTCCGGCTCCCAGCGCCGGCACTCCGCCACCGCCTCCTCCCCCGAGCCGACCCCGAGCGACTCCCACCCCTCGTAGCGCAGGGCGGCGCACAGCACCTCGACCAGGTCGGGTTCGTCGTCGACGACCAGGACTCGCGGGGTGGGCACTGGCATGACATCCGATCCGGTCGGTGGTGCGGCCTGAGGGGCGGTCCGCCCTCAGGGAGTGCTCCGGCCGGAGGCGTGGTCCGGCCGCTCCTCGTCATTGTGCCCTGCCCGGGTGGGGACCACTGCAGGCCCGGAATCGTCGATCATGCCTCTGAGCTGCTGAAACCATCGGCCGAACGCCTAGCGGCAGCGGGATTCAGAGGGAACTGAGAGGTCCGGGTGCCAGAGTGGACCAGCCTTCGGACGGCCGGGCCGCCGCGGAACCGCGTGCCGGGCAGGGGGTGCACGAAGCCGCGCAGGAAGGAACAGCCGATGGGAGCCGCAGTGCAGCACCACGGGGCCACGCCGGGCCGGCGACGGCACCCCGCAGAGCGGCCGGTGCTGCCGCCGTGGCTGGTCGCCCGGCTCGTCCCGGCGGCCGTGGCGGGAGGTGCGGCCGCGGTCCTCGCACTCTGGTGGCGCGACACCTACGCGGTGATCGGCGCCGACCAGTGGCTCACCGGAGCGGGGCGGATCACCGGCCTGCTCGCCGGCTACACCGCGCCCGTGCTGCTCCTGCTGATGGCCCGGATCCCCGTCCTGGAACGTGACGTGGGCGCGGACCGCCTGGCCCGCTGGCATGCGGTCGGCGGGCGCTACCTGGTCGGCCTGGTCACCGCCCACGTCCTCACCGTGATCTGGGGCTACGCGCTCACCGCGCACCGGGCCGTCCTCGGTGAAGGCGTCCAGATGGTGCTGCACTTCCCGGACATGCTCAAGGCCACGGCGGCCACCCTGCTCCTCCTGGGCACCGGCGCCGTGTCCGCCCGGGCGGCCCGGCGCAGGCTCGGCTACGAGACCTGGTACCACCTGCACCTGGCGACCTACCTCGCCGTCGCCCTCGGCTTCGCCCACCAGCTCACCGACGGCGCCGACCTCGGCCGGGGCCCCGAGCACGCCGCCTGGTACGTGCTCTACCTCGGCACGTTCGCGGCGCTGGGCTGGTACCGGCTCACCGTCCCCTTCCTGCACGACCGCCGCCACCGGCTTCGGGTCGCGGAGGTACGCCCCGAGGGCCCGGGCGTCGTGTCGGTCTTCCTCACCGGTGAACGGCTGACCGAGCTGCGGGCCGCGCCCGGACAGTTCTTCCGGCTCCAGTTCCTCGCTCCGGGACTGCGGTGGGCCGCCAATCCGTACTCGCTCTCGGCACCGCCCACCGACCGGTTCCTGCGCTTCACCGTCAAGGCCCTCGGCACCCACAGCGCGGCCCTCGCCGGGCTCCGGCCAGGTGTCCGCGTACGCGCCGAGGGCCCGTACGGGGCCTTCACCGCCCGGCAGCGCACCCGGCGCCGCGTCCTGCTGATAGCGGGCGGGGTCGGCATCACCCCGATCCGCGCCCTCTTCGAGACCCTGCCCGCCGACCCCGGCGAGCTGACCCTGCTCTACCGGGCCGGGAGCCCGGAGGACTTGTTGTTCCGGCAGGAGCTGGAACAGGTCGCGGCCGCCCGTTCGGCACGCCTGCACTACCTCGTCGGCCGGCGCAGTGAGACGGGCGACCCGCTGTCCGCCGCGGCACTGGGCCGGCTGGTCCCGCAACTGGCGCAACACGACGTGTACCTGTGCGGGCCGCCGGCGATGACCGCTGCCGCCACCCGCGAGCTGTGCGCCGCCGGTGTCCCCGCCCGCCGCGTCCACCACGAATCTTTCGACCTCTGAAGGAGCCGCCATGCGCCGCGCCGTCCTGGCCAGCACCGTCACCGCGGCCGGAGTCGTCCTGCTGCTCTCGCTCAAGCCGCACGGCTCTCCGTCCACGCAGGCCGCCCCGGTCATCGGATCCGACCCCGGCGGCACGGCCGCCGTTCCGACGGCGCCGGATTCGCCCGGGGGCTCCCCGTCTCCACCCTCCGCCGGACCCACGACGCCGGGGTCGCCCGGGGCTTCCCCCTCCCCACCCGCCGCCGGACCCACGACGGCCGCGGGCACCCGGGTCGTCACCGGCAACGCCATCGACACGCGGTACGGGCCCGTCCAAGTGAGGATCACCTTCAGCGGCAGCCGCATCACCAGGGCCGAGGTCCTGCAGTACCCGTCCGAGAGCAGGCGCGACCTGGAGATCAACCGGTTCGCGCTGCCCCAGCTCAACCAGGAGACCATCTCGGCGCAGAGCGCCCGCATCGACGCCGTCGCGGGCGCCACCTACACCAGCCAGGGCTACCAGCGGTCCCTGCAGAGCGCCCTCGACCAGGCCCGCCCGTGATGCTCAGGCACGCCGAGCCCGCCATGGGCACCGTCTTCTCCTTCGCCGTGCGCGACGCCACGCCCGCCGACCTGGCGCCGGCCCTCGCCGAACTGCACCGGCTCGACCGGATCTTCTCCACCTACCGGCCGCAGAGCGACATCAGCCGGCTCTCGCGGGGTGAACTCACGGCCGGGCAGTGCGACCCGCTGGTGGCCGAGGCCCTCGACCACTGCGCCGCCGTGGAGCGGGAGACCGGCGGCTACTTCTCCGCCCGTGCGGGCGGCTCCCTCGATCCGTCCGGCTGGGTCAAGGGCTGGGCCGTCGAACGCGCCTCCGACCTGCTCACGGCCTCCGGGTTCCCGCACCACAGCGTGACCGGCGGAGGCGACGTCCAGGCGGCGGGCGAGCCGGCCCCCGGCCGGCCGTGGCGCATCGGCATCGCC
>NZ_JBEYVJ010000601.1:0-3217 GCF_040643935.1 Kitasatospora sp. NPDC047058
TCCACCACCCCCGCGGCGGTCCGCGCTTCGGTGGGGGGGGCCGGCCGGCGGGGCGGCGGGGCGGCGGAGCTGGTGCGCGGGCGGGGCGGGCGCCGGCGGCGCGGAGATTCCGGGGCCGGAGTCGGTCACCTCGATCCGCAGCAGGTCGCCGCTGATCGAGGCGGTGACCTGGAAGACCTCGTCGGGCCGGCCGCCCGCGCCGTGCTCGACGGCGTTGGCGCACGCCTCGCTGAGGGCGACGCCGAGGTCGTGGGCGATCTGCGGGTCGACACCCGCCGTCGCCAGCGCACCGAGCAGAATGCGCCGGGCCAGCGGAACGCTGGCCGAGTCGCGCTTGAGGTGCAGAGTCCACCAGATGTCCACGGGAGGTCCCTCCTGGCTGCGGCTCCACATATAACGAGGTATCTCCGGGTGATCCGGCGGTGAACCGTGCCGGAGGTCCGCCACCGCCCGTTCGGCGGATGGACTGGGGCCGTGGTCTGTGCCGAGCGGCGCACACCGGGCACCGCACGCCGGGGCCGAACGGGGCATTGGTGGGATTCGTGAGACTTTCCCACCCTGCCCGTGTCGGCCTCGTCGGCGATGAGATGATGGGCCCCGCCATGACTGCCCACGCCGCCGCCCCGCACCCGGGCGCCCCCGCACCGGACGCGCCGGTGGGGGCCGCCGCCTGGGACCTGCGGCTTGTGCGGGCGGTGCCGTTCGCCCTGGTCTGCACGCTGGTGGCGGCCGCCGGGCACGCCCTGGCCGGCGGCGGGAACGTCGCCCCGGCCGCGCTCGCGACCGGCTTCGCGGCCGTCCTGGTGCTCGCGGTGGCCTCCGGCGGGCGGGAACGCTCGCTCGGCGCCATCGCCGGTGCGCTCGGCGCGGGCCAGCTCGGCCTGCACTTCCTCTTCCACACCTTCGGCGGCCACGCCACCGCGGCGGCCGGCCTGCACCACGGCGGCGCCAGCGGCTCCGGGCCGCTGACCCTGCCGCAGGTGGCGGGCCGGCTGCTCTGCAACGAGGCCCGGCCCGGCACGCTGGCCGGACTTCCCGGCAGCCCGACCGCCGAGCAGCTGGTCGCCGGCGCGGGCCTGGACCCGCGGGCGTACGCCGCCGCGCCCTGGTGGCAGAGCGGCCTGTTCGGCATGACGCCGTCGATGCTCGCGGGCCACCTGGCCGCCGCCCTGGTGGCCGGCTGGTGGCTGCGGCGCGGCGAGGCGGCGCTCTGGCGCCTGGTCCGGATCACCGCCACCGCCGCCCGGGAGCACTGGGCGGCGCCGCTGCGGTCGGCGTTCGCGCTGGCCGCCGCGCTGCTGGGCGGCCTGCTCGGCACGCCCGGCCCGGCCCGCCGGTCCGGCGTGCGCGGCGGGGACGACCCGCTGCCGGCCGGTGCCGCGCTGCGGCACAGCGTGGTGCGGCGGGGACCGCCGTTCGGGGCACTCGCGTACTGACCCCCCGTCCCCCGGTACCCCCACATGTACCGGGCCCGGGTGTACGCGGACGCCGAGCCGTACCCGCACCCCCGCGGGGCCCGCGGCTCCTCCCCTCTCGTCCCCACGCCGCGCGGCCCCTTCGAGGCACGGACCACCGTGCCCGGGAGCGGGCCCGCCGCCGAGACTCCGAACGGAGACCCACCACACCATGCGTTCCCTTCCCGCCCGTCGTATCGCCGCCGTCGCCCTCACCGCCGCCGCCTCCGTGGTGGCGCTCGCCGGACCGGCCTTCGCGCACGTCACCGTGAACCCGGGCAACGCCCCGCAGGGCGGTTACACCGCCGTCGACTTCCGGGTGCCGAACGAGAACGACGCCGCCTCCACGGTGAAGCTGGAGGTCAACCTGCCGCTGGACCACCCGCTGGCCTCCGTCCGGACCCTGCCGATGCCGGGCTGGACCGCGACCATCGAGAAGTCCAAGCTCGACAAGCCGATCAAGGTGCACGGCAACGACGTCAACGAGGCCGTCTCCAAGATCACCTGGACCGCCGACGCCGGCACCAAGATCGCCCCCGGCCAGTTCCAGGAGTTCCGCGTCTCGCTCGGCCCGCTGCCGACCGACACCGACAAGCTGGTCTTCAAGGCGCTGCAGAGCTACGACAACGGCGACGTGGTCCGCTGGATCGACGAGGCCAAGGACGGCCAGCCCGAGCCGGCCAAGCCCGCGCCCGTGCTCGCCCTCACCAAGGCCGCCTCCGGCGACGGCCACGGCGTCGCCGCCACCGCCTCCGCCGCTCCGGCCGCCGACGGCCACGGCCACACCGACGACGCCAAGGACGAGGCCGCCGCCGACACCAAGGCCAGCGACTCCACCGCCCGCGTGCTCGGCGTGGTCGGCATCGTGGTCGGCGTGATCGGCACCGCCTTCGGCATCCTCGGCCTGCGCCGCAAGAGCTCCGCCTCCTGACCCCCGCACCGGCGGGGCCGTCCCCGAGCCGCACCCCGGCCCGGGGGCGGCCCCGCCGGTGGTCCACCGCGCACGATCGGATCTCCCATGCCCCGCACCCCCCGCACCGCCCGCCTGGCCGGCGCCGCCGCCGTCGCGCTCGCCGCCGCGCTCACCCTGACCGCCTGCGGCTCCGACGGCGCCGGCGGCAGCGGCCCCGCGAAGGTCACCCAGCAGAAGGCCGACTCGCCGTACCAGGGCACGGTGCTCAGCAAGAACTTCGAGAAGCCCGACCTGCAGCTGACCGACACCGCCGGCCGGCCGTACGACCTGCGGCAGAAGACCAACGGCAGGACCACCCTGCTGTTCTTCGGCTACACCAGCTGCCCGGACGTCTGCCCGACCACCATGGGCGACATCGGCGTGGCGATGAAGAAGCTCTCCGCGGAGGAGCGGCAGAAGGTCGACGTCGTCTTCGTCTCCACCGACCCGCAGCGCGACACCCCGCAGGTGCTGCGCACCTGGCTGGACTCGATGGGCACCGACTTCATAGGCCTCACCGGCGACCTCGCCAAGGTGAAGACGGCCGCCAGGTCGCTCGGGATCATGATCGAGGACCCGGTGGTCAACGGCGACGGCACGGTCACCTCCACGCACGGCGCACAGGTGCTGGCCTTCCTGCCCTCGGACGACAAGGCGCACGTCCTCTACCTCAGCGGCACCGAGGAGAAGACCTACGAGCACGACCTGCCGCTGCTCGCCAAGGGGGTCGCGGCGTGAAGGGCACCGGGGCCCCCGGCTTCCGCCGCAGCGCGCTCGCGGGCGCGGCGCTGGCGGCGGCCCTGGGCGGCGG
>NZ_JBEYVJ010000602.1:0-3215 GCF_040643935.1 Kitasatospora sp. NPDC047058
GGCTGACTCCCCGTCGGGCGACCGTCCGGTGCCCAGCGCCCGCCCGACCGCGTGGCCGGCCGGCCACGGCAGCGGTTCGACGGCGGCTGCGAACGCCCCGGGAGCCCCCAGCCCCCAGAGCTGCGCCAGGAGCGCCCCGCCCGCCGCTACGGCACGCGGCCCGGGAAGCCGGAGACCACCCGGGCGCCGTGCGCCGCCGACGGCGCGTCGGGCGGGGTCCGGGGCCTTGGTCGCGTGTTTGGGTCGCACGTGAATCGAGAACGAGCGGACGGGCCGTGAGGTCACGGCCGCCGTCACGGACAGTCATCACCGCTGGCGGCGAACCCATGGGGCCGAGGGCGCCGTAGGCCCGTAGGCCCGTCGGCCCGCCGGCCGGGGCGGCCGCCCCCGGGTGGTCAGGAGTTGGGGCGCAGGGTCCAGATGACGGTCATGACGCCGGTCACGGCGCCGTCGGCGCGGGTGATCTCGACGGTGACCGGGAACTCCGGCCGCTCGCCCTTGTCCAGCTCGGCGACGATGTCGGCGGCCGGGCGGCCCAGCACGGCGGTGGCGGTGACGACGCCCATGGCCAGCTTCTTGTACGAGATCTCGGCGCTGACCGCGAGCGGCACGGCGCGCGAGAGCTGGTCGCCGAAGGCGCCCAGGACGATGCAGCCGCTCGCGGACTCGGCGAGCGTGAACATCGCGCCGGCGTGCGGCCCGCCGACGTGGTTGTGGTACTCGGGCTGGTCGGGCAGGCGGAGCACGGCGCGCTCGGGCGTCGTCTCCAGGTACTCCAGCTTGAGGGTGCGTGCCATCGGCACGGTCGAGTCGAGCAGCTGGCCGATCGAAGGTGTGGTCATGGCGACGATGTTACTGGCAAGTAGCTTTGGAGGGCAGACCTGCCGACGGGTCTCTTGTGCTGATCTCTCGACGGATCTCCCGTCGGAGGGGCGGCGGGAGGGGCGGAGCATCGGCGAATGTGTCGAGGGCCACACGAGCCCGCGGGTGGTCGCGGGGGCGGAGCGCGGGAACGCGAAAACGCCTGAGGGGCCGATCTCTTGAAGAGATCGGCCCCTCAGGCTCTGGGGTGAGTGACGGGACTCGAACCCGCGGCCACCTGGACCACAACCAGGTGCTCTACCAACTGAGCTACACCCACCATCTGTCCGGCTCGTTCCCGCTCTTCGCGTTCCCGTTCCGACAGGAAGAACTCTACAGGATCCGAGAGGGTGCTCGCGCCAGGGTTTCGATCACGCGCTCGCGGACCCCCTCCCCGGGCCCCCGGGGGCCCCGACCGGGGCCACCGCCGGGTGAGCCGCCGCCGCCGGACCGGCCGGGCACGGAGGCCCGGCACGTCCGGCGGCGGGCGGGTCAGTCGGTCGACGCCTGGTACTTCTCGGCGATCGCCCGCGCCGTGTCGGTGTCCGGACCGGGCTGCGGGACGAACACCGCCTCGCGGTAGTACCGCAGTTCGTCGATGCTCTCGCGGATGTCCGCGAGCGCCCGGTGGTTACCGCCCTTCTGCGGGCTGTTGTAGTACGCCCTCGGGTACCAGCGGCGGGCCAGCTCCTTGATCGAGGAGACGTCCACGATCCGGTAGTGCAGGTGGCTCTCCAGGGCCGGCATGTCCCGGGCCAGGAAGCCCCGGTCGGTCGCGACCGAGTTCCCGCAGAGCGGCGTCCGCCCGGCCTCCGGCGCGTACTCGCGGACGTACGCGAGGACCATCGCCTCCGCCTCGGCCAGCGTGACGCCGTGCTCGAGCTCGTCGAGCAGCCCCGAGGAGGTGTGCATGGTGCGCACCACCTCGGGCATGTTCGCCAGCGCCTCCGCCGGCGGGCGGATGATGACGTCCACGCCCTCGCCGAGCACGTTCAGCTCGGAGTCCGTCACCAGCGCCGCGACCTCGACCAGGGCGTCCCGGTCGAGGTCGAGGCCTGTCATTTCACAGTCGATCCATACCAAACGGTCATTCACGCCACTCACCCTACGGCGCGATCACGCGCCGCGGGCACCGGAGGAGTCGCGCGCGGCGCCGGGGCGCAGCCCTCCGGGGCGTGCTCGTCCTGGCCGTGACCGTCCGGTCCGTGCGGCTCCCGGGCCTGGCCCGCCTGGCCCACCGGGTGGGCGGGGTGCGCCTGGTGCCCGTCCCGCGCGGCCCTCGGGTCGCGCGGCTCCCGGACGCCGTCCGGTCCCGCGGCGCGGCCGCCCTGCGGACGGACCTGCGGAGCGCGGCCCTGCCGGGCCCGGCCGTCCGGCGTCCCGGGCACCGCGGACTGCGGCAGCCGCCCGGCCGGGGCGCCGTGACCGCGGGCACCCGCGGCACCGGAACCGATGCCGCTCCCGCCGGCCGCGCCGGTCTCGTCCGACGGCCGCTCGGCCGCACTGCGGTGCCCCTGGCCCTGGCCGCGCGCACCCGGCTGAGGGTGGCCGTCCTCGGCCGCGGCGTGCTCCGCGGTGCGCGGCGGACGGCCCGCCCCCGGACCGGCCTGCGCCGGAACCAGCGGCGGCCGGACCGGACCGCGCCCGGCCCCCGGCTGCCCGGGGTGCGGCTGGTGGGCCGCCTGCTGGTGCGGGTACGGCTGCGCGGCGCGCGCGTGGAACCCCGGCGCGGACGGCTGCCCGTGCTGGCCCAGCGGACCGTGCTGGCCCGGGTGCCCGGGCAGCCCGGTGCTGCCCGCCCCGAGCGGGTGCGCGGACGGCTGGCCGTGCTGGCCGTGCTGGCCGTGCTGGCCGTGCTGGCCCGGGAACGTTCCACTCCCGGCGGCCGCCGCGGCTGCGGCTGCTGCAGCGTGCGCTGCGGCCGACTGCGGTACGGCGCCGGCCAGCCGGAGGTCGCCCGGGTGCGACGTCGCCGGGGTCGGCGCGGCCGTCCCCGGGCGGCGGGCCCGGTAGCTGGTCCGGTACGCGGCCGGCGAGACCCCGAGCTGGCGGCGGAAGTGCCCGCGCAGCGCCACCGGCGACCGGAAGCCGCAGCGGCGGGCGACGTCGTCCACCGACAGCTCCGAGGTCTCCAGCAGCCGCTGGGCCTGCAGCACCCGCTGGGTGATCAGCCACTGCAGCGGGGCGCTGCCGGTCAGCGTGCGGAACCGCCGGTCGAACGTCCGCCGGCTCATGTAGGCGCGCGCCGCCAGCACCTCGACGTCGAACTGCTGGTTGAGGTTCTCCAGCGCCCAGGTGACCACCTCGGCCAACGGGTCGTTGCCGATCTCCTCCGGTAAAGACTGATCGATGTA
>NZ_JBEYVJ010000603.1:0-3187 GCF_040643935.1 Kitasatospora sp. NPDC047058
GCACCGGCGTCGAGTACGCCTGGTTCAACAACGTCGAGACCAAGCCCGGCGTCGGCTACCCGCGCCGCTACGAGGACCAGGAGAAGTGGAAGGGCGGCTGGATGCTCGACGAGCGCGGCCGGCTCGTCCTGCGCTCGGGCGGCCGCGGCCGCCGGCTGCTGTCGCTGTTCTCCAACCCCCATCTGCCCTCCATCGAGGACTACTACGAGCCGGTCACCTACGACTACGACAACCTCGTCAGCGCCCCCGCCGGGAACGACGTCCCGGTCGCCCGTCCGCGCTCGGTCCTCACCGGCGAGCCGACGGCGATCACCTGGGGCGCCAACTGGGAGGACGGCCTGGGCGGCGCACCCGAGCACGCGGGCGGCGACCCCAACCTGACCGGTGCGTGGGCCGAGAAGGTGAAGTTCGAGTTCGAGCAGACCTTCCTCTTCCACCTGCCCCGGCTGTGCGAGCACTGCCTCAACCCGGCCTGCGTGTCGGCCTGCCCGTCCGGCGCGATGTACAAGCGGGTCGAGGACGGCATCGTCCTGGTGGACCAGGACCGCTGCCGCGGCTGGCGGATGTGCGTGACGGCGTGCCCGTACAAGAAGGTGTACGTCAACCACGCCACCGGCAAGGCCGAGAAGTGCACCTTCTGCTTCCCGCGCATCGAGGCCGGACAGCCCACCGTCTGCTCCGAGACCTGCGTCGGACGGCTCCGCTACCTGGGGCTCCTGCTGTACGACGCGGACCGCGTCGGCGAGGCCGCGGCCACCCCCGACGAGAAGGACCTGCTGGACGCCCAGCGCGGGGTCTTCCTCGACCCGCACGACCCCGAAGTGATCGCGGCGGCACGGGAGTCGGGCATACCCGAGGACTGGCTGGAGGCCGCCCGGCGGTCCCCCGTGCACGCGCTGGTCTCCACTTACAAGGTGGCGCTGCCGCTGCACCCGGAGTACCGCACCCTGCCGATGGTCTGGTACGTCCCCCCGCTCTCCCCGGTGCTCGACGCGGTGGACTCCGCGGGCGGCAACCAGGACGACCCCGACCACGTCTTCGCCGCCGTCAGCCGGCTGCGCATCCCGCTGGAGTACCTGGCGGAGCTGTTCAGCGCCGGGGACACCGACGTGGTGGCCGGCGTGCTGATGAAGCTCACCGCGCTGCGCTCCCACATGCGGGCGCGCACCCTCGGCGAGGAGGGCGACGAGAGCGCGCTGAAGGCCGTCGGGCTCACCGCCCGCGAGGCGGAGGACCTGCACCGGCTGCTCGCCGTCGCCAAGTACGCCGACCGGTACGTCGTCCCCGCCGCCCACAAGGAGGACGCGGCCGCCCTCGCCGGGATCGAGGACCGGTGCCCGGTCGAGGTCTCCGGCGACCGCTCGCCGGGCGGCGGCCGCGTGATGCTCGGCCTTCCCACCCTGCGCCGCAAGACAGGAGACCAGGCATGAACGCGCTGCACGCCGGCACCCGCGCCGGCACCCGCGCCGGCACCCGAGCCGCCGCCCGAGCCGCCCGCGCCGACCGGACGTCGCACGAGACCGGACAGCGGACGCTCGTCCTGCGGCTGCTCTCGCTGCTGCTGCAGTACCCGGACGCCGAACTGGCCGCCGAACGCCCGGCGTTGGCGGGCGCCGCCGAGGCGCTGCAGCCGTCACCGGCCGCCGCGGAACTGACCGCCTTCACCGCCTGGTTCGCCGGGCAGCCCCGGGACGCCCTGGAACGCCACTACGTCGAGATGTTCGACCTGCGCCGCAAGAGCGGCCTGTACCTCACCTACTACCTGCACGGCGACACCCGCCGGCGCGGCATGGCCCTGCTGGCCCTCGCCCAGCGCTACCGCGCCGCCGGCTGGGACGCCGGCGCCGCCGAACTCCCCGACCACCTCCCGGTCGTCCTCGAGTTCGCCGCGCTCGAAGGGCCGCGCGGCGAGGCACCGCTGCGCCAGCACCGGCGGGGACTGGAGCTGATCCGGCACGCCCTGGCCGACGCCGGCTCCCCGTACCGGCACCTGCTGGCGGCGCTCCTCACCCTCCTCCCGCCGCCGACCGACGCAGACCTGGAGGCGGTGGCGGAGCTGGCCGCGGCGGGCCCGCCCGCCGAGGAGGTCGGCCTCGACCCCTACGCCGGCGACCTCTTCGCACCGCCGCAGACCTTCGTCCCGCCCGCGCCCGCCCCGCCGACGCTGATCCCGCTGCTGCCGACCAGAACCAAGGAGGGCCACCGATGAGCCCCGCCGGCACCCCGTTCGCCGCCGCTACGAGCGGGGCCGACCTGCTCCTCTGGGTCGCGTTCCCCTACGCCTGCCTCGCCGTCTTCGCGGTGGGACACGTCTGGCGCTACCGCCAGGACCAGTTCGGCTGGACCACGCGCACCAGCCAGCTCCTGGAACACCGCTGGCTGCGCTGGGGCAGCCCGCTGTTCCACCTCGGCGCCTTCGCGGTGATCGGCGGCCACGCCGTGGGCCTCGCGGTCCCCGCCTCGTGGACGGAGACCGCCGGGATCTCCGAGCACACCTACCACCTGACGGCCGTGTCGCTCGGCACGGTGGCCGGCGTGGCCATGATCACCGGCCTGGGCATGCTCTGCGCGCGCCGGCTGCTGACCCGGCGGGTCCGGCTCACCACCGACCGGAGTGACAAGCTGCTCTTCCCGCTGCTCGCGGTGACCGTCCTGCTCGGCTTCTCCGCCACCGCGGTGCACAACCTCGCCGGCAGCGGCTACGACTACCGGTCCACCATCTCGGTCTGGTTCCGCGGCGTGTTCGCCTTCCACCCCCACCCCGAGGCGATGGCCGGAGCCCCGCTGCTGTTCCAGCTGCACGCCGTCTCCGCCTGCCTGCTCTTCGCCGCCTGGCCGTTCACCCGCCTGGTCCACGTGTGGAGCGCCCCCGTCGGCTACCTTGTCCGCCCCTACCTGGTCTACCGACGGCGCGCCCGGCAGCCGGACCGGCCGTCGGCCCGGCCCCGCGCGGGCGCGCCGCTGCGCCGCCGGGCCTGAGCCGGACCGCGGAACGGAACCACGAGTGCACGAGGAGCACCTGATGAAGAACTGGATCGACGCGGTCAAGGACGAGCTCGGCATCGACCTCGACGTCGACGTCACCGAACTGCTCGGCATGACCCGGGTCGTGGCGCACGGCGTGGCCCGCCCCGCCGCCCCGCTGACCGCGTTCCTGGTCGGCTACGCGGCCGCGCGCACCGGCGGC
>NZ_JBEYVJ010000604.1:0-3155 GCF_040643935.1 Kitasatospora sp. NPDC047058
CCGGAACGCGGCCTGGAACTGCTGCTGCGCCGTCAGGAGGAGGAACTCGTCCGGCGCCAGCATTCGCCAGGTTCCGCGGCCAGAGCGGTCCGGCCGAGCTCGCGGAGGACGTCCGCGGTACGGGTGCGCGGCGCGCCGCCGGCGAACTGATCACCTGTCCGTTCTGCACCGGCGTCTGGATCGCCACCGGACTGACCGGCGCCGCCGTTATCGCACCCGGGCCGACGCGGCTCGTCTGCTCGGGCCTGACGGCACTCACCGTCGCCGATCTCCTGCACTTCGTCCGGACGGGCCTTCAGAAGCTCACCGAGTGACCGGACGCATCGCCCCGCATCGGCGGCGGAACCCCGTGCTCCCGCTCCGCTTCAGCCGGCGGGTGTGCCGATCCTGTCGTGTTCGAGCGCGGTCAGGAGTTGCCGCAGTGCCTGCCCGACGCCGTGCAGCTGCGCGGGGTCGAGGGCCGCGTGGATGAGCGCGCCGATGGCCGCGAACGCCTCCTCCGCTTCCTGGACGAGTCGCGTGGCGGTGTCCGTGAGTTCCAGCAGCGAGGAGCGGCGGTCGGCGGGATCGGGAACGCGCCTGACCAGGCCCCGCGCTTCGAGGCGGTCGATTCCCTTGCTGGTCGCTCCGACGCCGATGGCGAAGAAGCCCGCGAGGTCCCCGACGCGTGCGTCCGGGCGGTCGCGCAGGTAGCAGAGGAACTCGTACTGCGAGGCCGTGATCCCGTGGCGGCGGCGCAGCCGGTCGTTGAGCTCGTTGTACAGGCGGGTCTCGCACCGCACCAGGTCACTGAAGAACGTCGCCGTCACCCCTGCGCCATCCCTTTTAGATGCCTGGGCATATGTATTATCTTCCATGGCATATAAGGTACCGGTCGTGGGCCGAAGGAGAAGACTCAGTGAGCAAGGAACAGCGCGAAGCCATCGCCGCCCTGCTGGGGCCGGGCCCGCAGGGGTTCGAGCCGCAGCCCGTCGAGCAGATGCGGGAGGACTTCGCCCGCATGATGGGCCGGTTCACCGTCCCGCAGGTGCGCACCACCGGCACCGAGCTGGGCGAGCGGCCCGCGGTCCTGGTCGAGCCGGAAGGCGGGCAGCGCCCGGGCACCATCCTGTACTTCCACGGCGGGTCGTTCTCCCTCGGCTCCCCGCAGACGGCGATGGGCCTGACCGCCGGCCTCGTCACCCGCACCGGGTACCGGGCCCTGTCACTCGACTACCGGCTCGCGCCGGAACACCCCTTCCCCGCCGCGATCGAGGACTGCCTCGCCGCTTACCGGGCGCTGCTGGAGGACGGGGTCGACGCGCAGTCCATAGCGTTCGCCGGCGACTCGGCCGGCGGCGGCCTGACCGTGACGACCACCCTCGCCGCGCGGAAGGCCGGACTGCCGGTGCCCGGCGCCATCGTCGCCTTCTCCCCCGGCCTGGACCACACCCGCACCGGCGCCACCATGACGACGAAGGCCGGCATCGACCCCTTCTTCACCCCCGAAGGCATGGCCCACACCGGCGGGATGTACCTCGCCGGGCAGGACCCCCACCAGGAACTGCTCGCCCCGGCCGTCCTGGCCGATCTGACCGGCTTCCCTCCGCTGCTGCTGCAGGCCGGGACGAACGAACTGCTGCTGGACGACTCGGTGCGCCTGGCCCAGCGTGCCCGCGACGCCGAGGTCGACGTCATCCTGGACGTCACGGCCGGCGTGCCGCACGTCTTCCAGTCCTTCACCGGCCGGCTCGACGAATCCGACCAGGCCCTCGACCGAGCCGCCCTCTTCCTCACCCAGCACCTCGACGCCTGAACCAGCGCTTGCCCCCGGTGGCCGACGGCCAAGGAGGCGGCCGGTCCTCAGCGCGCGTTCGCCGGGGCCGCGCGTTCCCCGGGGGCCGCGGTGTCAGGGCGGTGTCCCTCCGGGGTCAGTGCGGCCCGCCCGGGGTCAGGAAGTCGCGCAGCCGCTCGCCGAGCGAGCGTTCGGGCGGGGGCAGGCGGTCCGCCGGGCGTGCGACGGGGAGCTGGTGCTCGGGGCGTCCGGACGAGAGCTGCTTGGTCTGGCGCGCGCGGGCGGCCAGGAGCCGCCGCTCGCCCTCGGTGGTGACCTCGCGTACGGCCGGGAAGAGCCGCGCCTCCTCGTCGCCGGCGTGCCGGGTGACCTCCTCGACGAGGCGGGCCACCAGGCGGTCGAAGCTCGGCCAGTCGGCCTTGGCCGGCCGGAGCTCCTCCAGCAGTGCCTCCACGGCACGGTGGTCGGCGACCTCCTCCTCCACCACCATCGGCCCGTCGGCCAGCCGGTCGCGGGCGAGCGGGTACAGGTGCTCCTCCTCGGCGCGGGTGTGACGGATCAGCCGGTCGGTGACGAGGTCGGCCAGCTCCTTGCGTTGGGGGTCCCCGTTGGGGAGGCCGCTGAGTTCGCTGAAGTGGACCAGCAGCGACCGGTGATCGGCGGTGAGCTGGTCGAGCAGGTCTTCGTCGCGGTGCACGGTGGTGTCCCTTCCTGCGTGCGGCTCCGGGTCGGCCCCGGAGGCCGGCATCGTTCGCCTCCTCCTCCGCTCCTCCCCGGTCTTCCCGCCGCCCCGGCGTGTCCCCGGGTGGTCCGGGGCGAAACGCCCGGCCACCGGCAGGACTGGCCCCGCCCGTCCTGGGCAGCCGCCCGGTACGTCCCGGTTCCGGTACGACCACCGGGACGGCCGGCATCACCCGGCCCGGGCCGGCGGTCCGCGCGGCGACCGCCGGACTTCCGTGCTCCCTCCGCGCGCGTGCCTTCCGTCGGCCCTCCGTCCGCCGTACCCGCAGGCCAGGCCGGGTTTCCCGGCACGGGGCCCGGGCAGCCGCACGGGCATGGACCACTCACGCGCACCCGTCCTCGAAGCCCTCGGCGACTACGATGAGGAGGGCCGGCTGTCGTTCACGCCGCCCGGCCACAAACAGGGCCGGGGCGCCGATCCCCGCGTCAGGGCCGTCCTCGGCGACGCCCTGTTCCGGGCCGACGTCCTCGCCACCGCCGGGCTCGACGACCGGCGCTCAACCGGCAAGGTGCTCCAGCAGGCCGAGGAGCAGATGGACGACGCCGTCCACGCGCACCTCACCTACTTCACCACCTGAGCCAGTTAACTCTCCGACCAGGCCCCAAAGAACGCCGAGGCCCGCCCCGGGGACAGCCTGCA
>NZ_JBEYVJ010000605.1:0-3150 GCF_040643935.1 Kitasatospora sp. NPDC047058
TAATCACTCACCCTGACGTTCGAACCGCGATAGGTTGCGGCGGCAAGCATTCATGATCGTCACGGGGGATCCACCATTTCCACTCAGTCCGCCGAGCTGCCCCACGGCGCCACGCCCACCGAGTCCGCCCCCGCCGCCACGGCGCCGGACCAGCCGGTCTACGGCGAGGGGCAACTCAGCTGCCGGTACTGCGGTTCCGTCCCGGCCGTGAACGCGACCTTCCGCGGGCACCTGGGCCTCATCGTGATCCTCAAGTACCTGAAGCGCCGGGGGCCGTACTGCCGCAGCTGCGGCATCGCCACGCACCGCGAGATGACCTCCGACAGCCTGTGGCAGGGCTGGTGGGGCATACCCTCGATGATCGTCAACCCGATCATCATGCTGATCAACATCCCGCAGCGCCTGAAGGTCAACAAGCTGCCGGAGCCACTGCCCGGTGCGCCCCGTCCGCCGATGAACCCCGGCAAGCCGGTCTACCTGCGGCCCACGATGGTGGGTCTGATCATCCCGGCGGTCCTGGTCTCGCTGATCGTCTTCATGGTGCAGCGCGACCCCGAGTTCGCCGACGTCGGCGACTGCATCCACAACAGCAACGTGCTCATCGTGCCCGGTGGCATCGACACCGATCCCGATGTCACTGTGGTCCCCTGCTCCGACCCGAAGGCCGACGCCCGCATCGTGGGCCGCGAGGAGGGCACCAACGACGGCGAGAGCGTGTGCCGGAAGTCCTACCCCGCAGCCGACGGCTACTACATCTACAGGCGGGGCGGCGACAGGTACACCCTCTGCCTGCAGAGTCTGAAGCAGAAGCCCCGTCCGGTCCTCACCTCGTAGCGAGCCTCTCGCGCCGGGCCGGCTCTCCATGGACATCCCCGTGCTGACCCGGTGCCGGATGCCGGGCGAGTGGACCCCGAGTGCGGGATCACGTCCGGCAGCCGGTCGGCAGCAGGGGAGTCCGATCTGGAAGGAGCGGTGAACGCGTGAGACTCGTTTGCGACCCCGTGTACGGCGAAGTGGATCTCACGGCGTCGGCAGAGGAGTTGAGCCGCCTGGCAGCAGCGGTCGCCGCTGGCGAGGGGTGGCTCGACGCCACGGCTTCGCCGGGTGGCAACGCCCTGGCGGGGGTCGAGGTCAAGGGGACTTCCGGCCCCGGGGTCCTTGTCCGCCGTGACCCGGAGCGGCAGATCCTCGTGATCAGCGGTGACTCCGCGAGCAGGGCGGTGCTGGCCGACAATCTGTGGGGCATGGCTTCCGCCGAGGATGGTGGTCACCTCCATGTCGACTACTTCCCAGGGCACTTCTACCTTGCGGAGGGATCTCTGCCCCTGGTGGTCAACAGTCCGCATGGACCCATGCCGGCCCGCTGAGCGACCGTTGGTCCTGCGATCGACGGGGCTCGATGACGCGCCGCTGCTTGTTCACCCCTGACGGTGAACGCGGGCGGGCATCGCGGGCATCGCCCCGTCGGCCGGGCCGTCAGGGCGGCGTCGTGAGGGCGCGTTCGGTGATGTTGCGGGCCATGCCGCCGAAGACGGCGGTGTGGAAGGGGGCGACGGCCCACCAGTAGGCGTGGCCGGCGAGGCCGTGCGGGTGGAACAGGGCCCGCTGGCGGTAGCGCGTGGCGTGGTCGCCGTCCGGGGTGACGGACAGTTCGAGCCAGGCCAGGCCGGGCAGGCGCATCTCGGCGCGCAGGCGCAGCAGCCGTCCCGGTTCGATCTCCTCGACGCGCCAGAAGTCCAGGGAGTCGCCGACCCTCAGCCGGGCCGGGTCGCGGCGGCCCCGGCGAAGTCCGACGCCACCGGCCAGGCGGTCCAGCCAGCCGCGCAGGGCCCAGGCGAGCGGGAAGGAGTACCAGCCGTTGTCGCCGCCGATTCCCTCGACCACCTGCCACACGGCGGTCGGCGGGGCGGCCACCGTGCGTTCCTGGACGTCCTGGTAAAGGCTGCCGCCGGCCCAGTCGGGGTCGGTGGGCAGGGGGTCGCTGGGTGCGCCGGGCAGGGAGGCGGAGGACCACCGGGTGGCCACGTCGGCGTCCTTGATCCGGCGCAGGGCGAGTTCCACGGCCCCGTCGAAGCCGATCAGGCCGTTCGGGGGGTCGGGCACCCACCGGGCGATGTCGTGCTCCCCGCAGACCACCTCGTGGCGCAGCGACTCGACCAGCGGGCGGGCGATGGAGTTGGGCACCGGGGTGACCAGGCCGACCCACTGGCTGGAGAGCCCGGGGGTGAGCACCGGTACGGGGACGATGACGCGCCGCCGCAGTCCGGCGGCGTGCGCGTAGCGGTGCATCATCTGCCGGTAGGTGAGGACGTCCGGGCCGCCGATGTCGAAGGTCCGGTTCGTTTCGGCCGGGAGATGGGCGGCGCCGACCAGGTAGCGGAGCACGTCGCGTACGGCGATCGGCTGGATGCGGGTGGAGACCCAGCGCGGGGTGACCATCACGGGCAGGCGTTCGGTGAGGTAGCGGAGCATCTCGAAGGAGGCGCTGCCGGAGCCGATGATCACCGCGGCGCGCAGCTCCGCCGTCGGGACCCCGCTGTCGCGCAGGACGCGCCCGACCTCGGCGCGGGAGCGCAGGTGGGGGGAGAGGCCGGCCTCGGCCACCCCGTCGGGGACGAGTCCGCCGAGGTAGACGATCCGCGCGGTGCCGGCGGCCGCGGCGGCGGCGCCGAAGGCGCGGGCGGCCTCCCGGTCGGTGGCCTCGAAGGACGGCCCGGTGCCGAGCGAGTGGATCAGGTAGTAGGCGGCGTCGATGCCGTCGAATGCGCCGGCGAGGGTGCCGGGCCGGCTGACGTCCCCGGTGGCGATGTCCACCTGGGAGCGCCAGGGCTGGTCCCGCAGCCGTCGGGGGTCGCGGACCAGGCAGCGGACGGCGTGTCCCCGCGCCAGCAGTTCGGGGACGAGCCGGCCGCCGATGTAGCCGGTCGCGCCGGTCACCAGGCAGCGCAGCCGAGCGGGAGGCTGCACGTTCATCTCGACCTCCTCCGGTGGGAGGTCCCGCCGTTCCGGGTGTCATCGGGGGCTTTCCCGGCGTGCGGGTTCCCGGGTCTCGCCTGCGGCGTCGGAGAACCACTTGCTGTAGGACCAACCGCCCAGCGAAATCTGGATCTTGAGGTTGGGGTACTTGGCCTTGAGCTGCTTCAGCTGGTT
>NZ_JBEYVJ010000606.1:0-3128 GCF_040643935.1 Kitasatospora sp. NPDC047058
CCCCGAGTGTGCCGCGCGCCGATTGAACTTCTTTCAGGAGAAAGCACGTTGAACCGGATTCTGTACGTCTACGTCAAGGGCGGAGCCCCGCTCGAGTACGCCTTCCCGCGGATCGCCGCCTGCGGGGAACTGCACGTCCTCGCGCTGGCACCGCTGCCCACCACCGCGGAGGAGCTGTGGCGGCCCAGCTGCACCGGCATCGAGCTGGTGCCCGAGGCGCCGCGCGGTGAGGAACTGGTCGAGCTGATCGTGGAGCACGCGAAGGCCATCGGCGCCGACGCGGTACTGACCCTCTCGGAGTTCGCGGTGCTGGCCGTCGCGCACGCCGCGAGCCGGCTCGGCCTGGCCGGTGCCGGCGAGGGCATCGTCCGGGCCCGGGACAAGCGGCTGATGCGCGAGGCGTGGGCCGCCGCCGGCGTGCCGATACCCGCGTTCCGCCGGGTCGCCGGACGCGCGGACCTGGACGCCGCGCTGGCCGGGTTCACGCCCCCGCTGCTGCTCAAGCCCGCCTGGGGTGCCGGGTCGGTCGCCCAGATGGTGCTGGACGGGCCCGGGGACGCCGCCGCGGCGTGGGCCGAGATGGAGCGCGGACTGGAGGCCGGCAGCCGGGTCGGCATGAACGAGCTCTACGCCGCGGACACCGACCGGGACCGCCTGGTCGAGGAGATCGCCCAGGGCTCCACCGAGGGCTGGTACCAGGAGCCCGGCTACGGCGACTACGTGAGCGTGGAGGGCATCGTCGCGGACGGCGTCTACCACCCGCTGGCCATCACCGCGAAGCTGCCGACCGTGCCGTCCTTCGTCGAGGTGGCCAGCACCTCGCCCTCCGTCCTCCCGGTGCCGCTGCAGCGCCGGATCGAGGAGGTCTCGCGACAAGCCGTCGACGCGCTCGGGCTGGAGAACTGCGGCACCCACACCGAGCTGAAGCTGATGGCGGACGGCGGGCTGGTGGTCATCGAGACCGCGGCCAGGTTCGGCGGCCTGCTGACGACCCGGCAGGTCCACGAGGTCTTCGGGCTCGACCCGATCGGCATGCTGGTCCGCCAGCTGCTCGGCGAGCGGGTCCGCTACCCGGAGGCCATGCCCACCGACGGGGTCCGGGCCGCCGCGTCGGTGGCCGTCGTCCCGGCCGACGCGGCCGGAGTGCCCTGGCGCACCACGCCGGTCTGGAACCCGCAGGCCGTGGACTGGCAGAGCCTGCTCTCCCCGGGCAGCACCATCGAGGCCGTCCCCGCCTTCGCCCTGCCCGCGGGGCAGCCCGTCCCCGCCTTCGACCCCTCCGCGGGGTCGCGCAACTGGCTCGGGGTCTACCTGCTGAGCGCCGTCGACGCCGCCACCCTGCAGCGCGACTGCAACGCCGTGCTGAACGGCCTGGAAGCCGCCCTGCACCGCGCGGCCGGCTGACCCCCCTCCCGTCAACTCCTCCTGAGGTTCTTCGATGCGTGTACTGTTCGCCGGCGTACCCGGCGTCGGCCATCTGTTCCCGCTGGTCCCGCTGGCCAGGGCGATGCGCGGGCTCGGCCACGAGGTCGCGGTGGCCTCGATGGACGGCGGCGAGCCGGTCGCCGCCTCCGGACTGCCGTACCTCCCGATCGCCCCGGGCGTGGACTGGGGCCGGGAGATCCGGGAGGCCGGCCGCACCAGGCGGCCCGACCTGCTGCAGCGGACCATCGAGACCAACTCGGCCGACCGCGAGGCCTTCGTCCCCCTCGCCGCCCACGTCAACAGCGCGGTGGCCGACGCCACCGTCGAACTCGCCGCACGGTGGCGGCCCGACCTGGTGGTCTACGACTACCAGTTCCCGGTGGCCCTCCTCGCGGCGACCGTCCTGGGCGTGCCCGCCGTCCAGCACGACCTCGGGTTCGTCCGCACCCCCAAGCTGCGCGCCCTGATGCTCGCCGAGATGGCGGACACCTTCGCCCGGCACGGGATCGACCCGCTGCCCGAACCGGCGGAGGTCATCGACCTCGCCCCGCCGAGCATGGTCGGCACCGAACGGTACGGCTGCACGATGCGGCCCGTCGCCTACAACGGTGACGGTCCCCTCCCCGAGCCGCTGGCTGCACCCGCCGGCCGCCCGCGGGTGGCCGTCACGCTGGGCACCGTGCCGCCCAAGACCGACGGCCTGACCAGGATCGAGCGGGTGATCGCGGCCGCTGCCGAGGTCGACGCGGAGTTCGTGCTGGCGACCGGCGAACTCGACCTCGACACGCTCGGCACCCTGCCCGGCAACGTCCGCGCCTGCGGCTGGGTGCCCTGGCGCGGCCTGCTCGACACCTGCGCCGCCGCGATCCACCACGGCGGCAGCGGCACCGCACTCGCCGCCCTGGACGCGGGGATCCCGCAACTCGTGCTGCCCGACGGGTCGGACCGCTTCATCACCGCGGACGCGGTGAGGGACCGGGGGGCCGGGCTCGCCGCGGGCGCGGAGGAGATCGGGCCGGCGCTGCTGGACCGGCTGCTCACCGACGACGCGCTGACCCGGGCCGCGCGCGAGGTCGGCGCCGAGATCGCGGCGATGCCCGGACCGGAGGCCGTGGCGGAGCGGCTCACCGGTCTGTGACACCGCCGACCGCGCGCGCGCTTCACCGAGGGCAGAACGCCGCTCCCTTGCCCTGGCGCCGGGGATGCCTAGGGTGAAGGGGTGAGCACTCATGCGCCGAACGAAGCCCGCGTCATTCCCCTGCGCCCGCAGGCCTCGCCGCCCGGTTCCGGCCCTGCGGGCCGTGCCCCGCAGCGGCCGGCGGGAGCCCCGCCGGCCCCCGCGCCGGCCCGCGCGCCGCGGGAACCCCTGTGGCGCGACCTGGTCGGCGGCGTGCTGCGGCGCGAGCGGCTCGCCCAGGAGCGCACCCTGAAGGACGTCGCGGAGGCCGCCCGGATCTCGATGCCGTACCTGTCGGAGGTCGAGCGCGGACGCAAGGAGGCCTCCTCCGAGGTGCTCGCGGCCGCCGCCACGGCCCTCGGGTTCGGCCTCGCCGACCTGCTCTCGCTGGCCCAGGACGACCTGGCCCGGTACGCCCGGAGCCGGGCGGGCCGGGGCCGTACGGCGCCCTCGGCGCGGTACGACGGCCTCTGCCTGGCGGCCTGACCCGCCGGTGGCAGGACGGCCGGTACGGCGGGGTGCACCC
>NZ_JBEYVJ010000607.1:0-3126 GCF_040643935.1 Kitasatospora sp. NPDC047058
CGTGCACCAGCACCGCACCCGCGCCACCGGCTCGCCGCTGGTCGACACCCGGCTGTTCCGGGACCGGGCCTTCGCCACCGGCCTGCTCGCCCAGCAGCAGGTGGTGGCAAGCCGGTCACCACCTTCCTGAGCGCGATGCCCCAGCGCACCCGCACCGGCGCGCCGGTCGTGCTCAGCGACCTGGTCTGCCCCGGCGGCGGTTCGACCACCCGGCCCACCGGCACCGTCACGTTCACCGACACCACCACCGGCACGACCCTGGGCACCTCACGCCTGGTCCTCTCCCTCGGCAACTGCGCCGCCGCCGGCCTGGTCACCGCATTCCGTACCACCGGCGCCCACACCGTCACCGCCGTCTACAGCGGCGACTCGGTGTACCAGGACAACAGCGGCAACCCCGAAAGCATCGTCGTGACTGTGAACCCCTGATCAGAAACACCGCAGCGCAACCGACCCACACACCACGCACGAGGGCCCCGGCCGGGCCATGGCCGGGGCCCTCACCCTTTCAGCAGCAAGCCCGGCACGGCAGGTGCAGTATTGGACGGCCGGCGGCCGCCGGGCCACGGCGGGAGGGGGCGTTCGAGGGATCGAACGGGATGATCCCGCGGACGCGGCGAACAAGGCCCGGCCGTTCGGACCGCAGGACGTGTGGAGCCGGCCCCGGACCGTTGACTCCCACCACGCCGCCGGCCGTGTGACCCGGCATCGATCAGCCCGCCGACCGCCGCCGCGACCTCGTGCCGAACTCGGGGCGGACCGGCCGTCCCGCCCGCAGGGGAAGAGGGCTGTGCAGCCTGGCCAGGTACCGCCGGTACGCCCGTGCCTCGGCCGAGGTGCCCTCGATGACGTCATGACGGTCGGGGAACGCCACGCCTCGCGCGTCCAGTACACGGGTGTCCGCCCCGAACTGGTCGCCCTGCAGACGGCCGGTCACCAGCCGGTGCCGGTTCCAGGGAATCAACCTGGACCGGCCGGTCACCACCGGGCCGCGGTTGACCTGGAACCACACCTCGCGGCGGTTGCCGAACAGTACGACGCTCTCCCGGAGGTCATGCACGTCGGTGTACACGTCGAAGGCCCAGTCGCCCGGGGCTCCACCCGAGGCGTGGTGCCCCCGGAAGTGATGCATGAACCGGGGCAGGTCGACGGCAGCGCCGAACGGAATCGCCGCGTCGGCGTACGGCTCACCGGCGATGAAATATATTCTGAACTCCAAGCCGTACAGCCGCCCCCGGACCTTCCTCCTGATGCAGAGCGAGAACGTGTCCGCGTCGTCATGGTTCCAGCGGTCCGCGTCACGGACGTGCTCGCTCAGGTAGTCGAACGACAGCGTCTTCCGGTCAGCCAGCAGGCCGGGGATCCGTTCGACCGAGCCGTGCAGCAGGTAGAGGCACATCAGGTCCACCGGATGCGTGTCGTGCGCCATCCGCGTGAAGAATCCATCGGAAAGACCGTCCCGCACAGGTTCCTCCAGCCTTCGCGCCCTCCGCTCTGTTGCGGACAGCCGGGGGGCAAAGGTAGTACTCCAGCCGTAGAGATCGTGATGATGCCGGCCCGCCGCGCCGCAGCCTGCCGGGGCAGGCGGAGTCTGTTCGAAGGGGCGCAGGGGTGACGGGACCGGTTTCGAGGCCGTCGGCGGCGACGCCGGCCGAGGTGATGCGGGCGCGGGCCGAGACGGAGGTGAACCTCCCGGCTCCGCTGGTGGGACTGTGGAGCGTGAGGAACGGCCTCCTCACCGAGTCCGGTGTCGCCGTGTACTCGGCAGGGGACGTCGGTGAACGCAACGCCACCTACTGGTGCGCACGCACCCGGAAACCGGGGTTGGTACCGGCAACGCCGCCCTTGTGCGCTGCCGGCCGCGCGGCGAGTCGGTTGATCGTCGGCGGCCGGCCGCTCAGGGCGGAGAGCAGGCGCCGGCAAATCGGGTGGGCGAGTGCGGTGTGCTGCGGAGGCGTGCTGATCCACTGGACGTCCCCGTCCGACTGGTGACGTACCAGATCAAGCGTCAAGTGCGTTTGACGCTTCGGCACGTCGCTGGTCTACTCCCCTCCCATGACCTCCGCCACATCATCACCCGCGCTGGACACCGTCGCCGTCGTCGAGTCGATCGCCGACCTGGTCGCCGGGAACTACGTCTTCCCCGACGTCGCCCGGCAACTGGCATCCCTGCTGCGGAGCCGGAATGCCGAGGGCTCCTACCGGGCCGAATCCGCGCAGGAGTTGGCCGAGGCGGTCACCGCGGACCTGCAGTCCGTCAACGGCGACCTGCACCTGGCCCTCAAGTACCACGCCGTGCCGGTGCCGCGTGAACGGGGCGAGGCGGTACTCGCCGCCATGCGGAGGGAATTCGACGCCTCCCTGAGCGGTGTTCCGCGCGTGGAGCTCCTCGACCACGGCGTCGCGGTCCTCGAGATCGCACCCAAGATGTTCCCGCTGGACTGGGTGGCGCAGCCACTGGCCGCGGCGCTCTCACTGGTGGCACCCGCCCGCGCCCTCGTCCTGGACCTGCGCCGCAACAGCGGTGGCGATCCCGACACGGTCGCCTTCGTCTGCGGCTACCTGCTCGACGGCCGCACCCACCTCAACACCATCGTCTCGCGGCAGGGGGAGAGGGCCGACCAGTCCTGGACGCCCCCGTTCGTCCCGGGTGCCCGCTTCGGCGCCGACAAGCCGCTCTACGTCCTGACGAGTGGGAACACCTTCTCCGCGGGCGAGGAGCTCGCCTACGACCTGCAGCAGCTCGGGCGCGCCGAGGTCGTCGGGGAGGCCACCCGGGGCGGCGCGCACCCGCGCGACGGCTGGACGGTGCACCCCCACCTCGAGCTCAGCGTGCCCGTCGCCCGCGCGGTCAACCCGGTCTCCGGCACCAACTGGGAGGGCACGGGTGTCCGGCCCGACGTGCCGTGCGACGCCGAGGCGGCACTCGACCGCGCACTGTCCCTGGCCGCGGCACGCTTGACCTGACTCCCCGCTCCTGAACCCCGTCCCTGGCGACGGCGGGGATCCCGCACTGATCGCAGCCCACCCGAGGGCCGGGTTTCACCGCGGGCGGTCCGGCCGCCGCCGTGGTGGGCATCGCCGGGTGCGCGGCCGTGGCGTGGCGGGCGGGGACCCGCCCGCCAC
>NZ_JBEYVJ010000608.1:0-3124 GCF_040643935.1 Kitasatospora sp. NPDC047058
CAGCCCGACCAGGACGGCGCAGGTGATGGCGGAGGCCATCGCGTGCACGGAGGGGAAGGCCGGGCCCCCGGCGTGCGAGACCGGGTCGGCGACTGAGGCGGGCGGCGGTCGCGCCCGAGTGGCGGACCACGTTGTTGAGCGCCTCGCCGCTGATCCGGTAGACGGCGACCTCGACGGCGGCGGGCAGCGCGGGCAGCGGGTCGGGTTGCAGGTCGAGGGTGACCCGCAGCGACTCGCTGCCGAGGGCCTCGGCGAGCCGGCGGAGTGCACCGGTCAGGCCCTCGCCGTCGAGGGAGGCGGGGGCCAGCCCGTCGGTGATCCGGCGGAGTTCGGTGATCGCCTGGCCGATACCGCTGGAGGCGGCGGTGAGCGAGGCGGCCGTGGTGGAACCGTCGGGCAGGCCGGTCCGGACGGCGTCGATCCGCAGGCGCAGGCCGGAGAGGGCCGGTCCGAGGCCGTCGTGGAGGTCGTGACGGAGCCGGCGGCGTTCCTCCTCACGGGCCAACACGAGCTGCTGGCGGCTGGCCTGGAGATCCTCGTAGAGACCGAGCGAGGCGATCGCGGGCGAGGCCTGGTCGGCGAGGAGGCGGAGCACGGCGCAGTCCTGCCGGTCCAGCTCGGACAGCCCGCGGCGCGGCGGCACCAGCAGCTCGCCGATCCCGGCACCCTCGTAGGTGAGCGGGAAGCTCTCGCCGGGCGGGTCGGCCGGCCCGATCCGGGCCAGCTCACGGGGCCCGGCCCGGGTCCGTACCCGGACCGCGGCGGCCGGCAGCCCGAGCGCCTCCACCACCGTCCGGCAGAGCAGCGGCGGGGCGTCCGCCGGGTTGACGGCGTGGCTCATCCGCTCCGCCAGCTCCCGCACCAGCTGGTACGGGTGGGCCCGCTCGCCGTAGTAGTACCGGTCCACGGCACGCCCCACGCCCCGCGCGGCCGGCCGCAGCAGCGCACCCAGGGCCGCGGCGGTCACCACCTGCCACCACCGCGCGCCGGCGCCGGTGCCGGGCTGCACACGGTGCGTCACGTAGACCGCGAGCAGGGCGCCGACGAACACCAGGGTGCCGTAGGCGTAGGCGGCCAGGTAGCGCCGGGTGACCCGGTCCAGGGAGAGCTCGCGGTCGCGGCGGAAGGCGGCGATCGGCACCAGCATCCAGGCCGCCTCCCCGGCCACGAGGACCGCGTACGGCAGCCACCCGGGGTAGTCGCCGACGTAGTGCGGGACGATGGTCAGCGCTGCCCAGACCAGGTAGGCGGCCACCACCGCGCGCAGGTGCGGGTGCGGCCCGGGCGAGCGCCACCAGCGGACCGCCGCCACCGTCAGGGTGAACGCCAGGCTCGCGGTGAAGGCGTCGAAGGCGTACCGGCTGAACCACTCTGCCGACCAGCTGTACAGCGCGGTGGTGTGGAGCGGGTTGGGCAGGGTGTACCACTGGGTCTCCCTGCCGGTGTCCGAGAAGGCGAGCGCGACGCTCCAGCCGGCCACCAGGACGGTGACGGAGCGCCAGATCCCGCCGGGCAGGCGCGCGTCGGGGAGCCAGAGCGGGAAGGCCACCACCAGGAAGGCGTTGGTGATGCTGGTGGCCAGCACCAGCGCCGTGATCGCCTCGACGGCCGCCGGCCCGGCACCGGCCAGCGCGGCGGCCAGTATCACCACCATGCGCAGTGCCTGGAGCACTCCGGTGACCAGCAGCAGCACGCCCAGGGCCCGGCCGTTCCGGTTGACCACCAGGAACAGGCCGGCGAGCGTGAACGTCAGGCCGAGCGCGAGCCAGACGCCGTCGAGGAAGTAGTTCCCGCTGACGTCCTCCACCCCGGGGTGGGTGAGCACGAGGAGCGACCACACCGCCGCGCACACCAGCGCGGTCCCGGCGGCCGCCAGGGCGCTGGTGGTGCCGGCGTCGCCGGTGCCGAACCCTCTCATCCGCTCACCTCCCGGACGGGGCCCATGCTGCCGGGCCCGCGGTCCCGAGCGCACGGGCCACCGGTCCCGGAACGACCGGGACCGGTGGGCCTGTGCGTCCCCGGGTGGCACGGGTGCCGGCGCGGGGCGGCTCAGCGGACGGGGCGGCGGGTAGGGCGGCTCAGCGGCGGGTCGGCTCAGGACGCGGGGCGGCTCAGGGGGTGGCGTGGCGCAGGATGTCCAGCACCTCGCCGGTGATGGCGGTTTCGTTCCGCTCGAAGTCGGGCCCGGTGAGCTGGTCGGACTGCGCCGGCAGACCCGTGAGCACGGGGGTGTGCAGGTGGCCGCCCGGCAGGGCCGGGGCGAGCTCGAGCCGCAACCGGTTGGAACGGTAGGCGACCTCGTTGGAGAGGTACCCGCCGCCGCCCCCGGCCACGGCGCGCGAGCCGGGGGTCGGGCCGTCCTCGCGGTCCACCGGCTGCGCGCCGCCGGCCGGGATCTCGGTGACGGCGGTGTTCAGCCGGACCGGGAACGGCTGCTGGACGGCGGTCATCCCCTCGGTGGGCAGCGTGGTGGCGATGAACTCCGCCCCGGGGCCGAGGCCCGGGGCGGTGACCGGGTGCTCGCGGGTGCCGCCGGCGAGGGCGTCGGCGTTGTCCGGGTACGGGTCCGCGGAGCGGGCGCGGCCTGCCCAGGCCTCCAGGGTGAACAGCCCCGGATAGCCCTGGCTGATCGTGGTGATCTGGTCGGCGGCGCGCGGCCCGGACGTGAGGCGCGGGCCGAAGGCGCGCTCGACGATGCCGCGGTCGAAGTCGCCGTAGCGCACCGGCAGCACGACGGCGCGGATCTCGGCCCGGGTGCCGTCGGCCAGGGTGACCCGCCGGCCGTTCAGCTGGAGGACGGCCGAGCCGGACGGGTTGGCCCGGCGCAGCTCGTCGTCCAGGCCGAACGGGTCGAAGCCGCTGACGAACACCCGTCGCACGCCCGGGCTGCCGCTGAAGCCGTTGTCCCGCAGCCCCCGCGAGGCGTCCTCGAACCGCTGCCGCAGCCGGCCGGTGCCCACGGTGAAGTCGGGCCGCCACTGGGCGAGCCGGACGGTCATGGCCAGCCGGGTCCAGTACAGCGGGCGGTCGTCCCGCTCGGGCAGGTCCCCGCCGCCGCGCCGGCCCTGGGCCCGGTCGACCGCCGCCTGCCAGAGCGCCTCGCCCCAGGCGTCGACCAGCCGCT
>NZ_JBEYVJ010000609.1:0-3107 GCF_040643935.1 Kitasatospora sp. NPDC047058
GCCCGGCATGCCGCCAGCACCTCGGGCACGCTCCCGGCGACGAACACGGCGTGCGAGGGGGTGCCGTCGACGAGGCCGAGGGCGGCGTGCACGGGGTCGCGGCCCGGGGTGGTCACGGCCAGGACCGGGGCCCCGGCCGGGCCGGGTCCGGTGAGCACCACCGTCCAACCCCGCGCTGCGCACTCCCGCAGCAACGCGGTGTCACTGGTCGCGGCGGACGCGGCGGCCGACGCAGCGGCGGTTGCGGAGCCGGGCAGCGCACCGCGCCAGTCGGTACCGAAGAGTGCCGCCGAGATGACCGTCATTGGCCCACCGTCCCGTTCCGTGCCACGCACGGGCGCGCCCTTCCAGACTAGGCCTCCACCCCCGTCCCCCGCCCGGTCACGGGTGGCCGGGCGGGCCGTACGGCACGGCAGGCCGGCCGCTCCGGCCCCCGGCGGCACCGTCCACCGCCCCGCCTCACCAACCGCACCCGCCTCACCCGCCTCACCCGCCTCACCCGGTCGGGAAGCCCGGGGTGCGGTGGCGGGCGCCGGCCGGGGTGATGGCCAGGGCTTCCACGGCGGGGTGGCGGCCGGCCCAGGCGAGGGCGCGGGTGGGTCCCATGGCGAAGGCGGCGGTGGCCCATGCGTCGGTGCGGGCGAGGTGGCGGCCGACCAGGGTGAGGGAGGCGAGGCCGGTGGCGGGCCGGCCGCTGTGCGGGTCGAGGATGTGCGCGCCGCGTTCGGCGGTGCCGGAGGTGGCGACGGCCAGGTCGTGGCCGGTCACGGTGGCGGCCAGGGCGCCGGGGCGCAGCGGGTCGGCGATGCCCACCCGCCAGGGGCCGCCCGCGGTCTGGACGTCGCCGCCGCCGCTGACCACGTGGTCGGCCGATCCGGCGGCGCGCAGCAGGCGGGACGCCTCCTCGACCGCCCAGCCCTTCACCCAGCCGCTGGGGTCGAGCCGGCCGTCGAGCCAGTGGGTGAACCAGCCGTCCGTCTCGGCGGCGACCTCGCGGCAGCGGGCGAGCGCCTCGGGGACGTCGGGGTGGCAGTGGTCGAGGGCGAGTTCACCGCGGTCGAGGCGGCTGATGTCGCTGTCGGCCCGGTAGGGGGAGAACACCGCGTCGATCTCGTGCAGCCGCGCGGTGATCCGCTGCAGGGCGGCCCCGGTGCCCGGGCCGGGGTCGCGGACGGCGAACGAGAAGACCGTGCCCATCACGTGCTCGGCGTGCCGGAGCAGCGGCCGCGGCGCGGTGGTCACCGGCCGGCCTTGTCGAGCGCGCTCTGCAGGGAGCGGGTGTAGCCGTCGCTGGTGTAGGTGGCGCCGGAGACGACGTCGACGTCGGCGCTCTGCGCGGCGAGCGCCTCCTGGTTGAGGACGGGTATCGCGCCGGCGTTGATCTCCCGGTCGCGGCGCTCGCCGGTCGGGTACTGGACGACCTCGACCTTGGTGAGCTTCGTCCCGTCGAGCGTGACCCTGACCTGGACCGGGCCGTACCGGGTGGAGACGGCGTCCCCGGTGACGGTCCGGGTCGACGTGCCGGAGGAGCCCTCCGGCGGGGCGGCGGCGGAGCCGGAGGGGGCCTGGGTGGTCCCGGTGGCGGCCTGGACCGAGCCGCCGTCGTGGGGTTTGAGGGAGAGCAGCAGGATCACGCCTGCGGCGGTGGCGGTGCAGGTGACGACGGCTCTTCGCATCGGTCGCTCCTCGGGACGGCGGGACGGGTGGGGGCCGGCGGGGCCGGGTGCGCGGACGGCCCGGCGGCCCGGGCGGCCCGGGTCAGAGTGCGAAGGACTCGTGGTGGATGCGCCCGCGCGGCACCCCGGCGGCGCGCAGCGCGCGGACGGCCTCCGCGCTGAACTCCGGCGGGCCGCACAGGTACACCTCGTGCCGGGCGAGGTCGGGGACGAGGCGGGCGAGTGCGGTGCCGAGGTCGCCGGTCTCGGCGCGGCTGCCGAGCAGCTCGTGGACGCGGGCGCCGCGCCGGCCGGCGACCAGGGCGAGCTCGGCGCGGAACAGCACGTCCTCGGCGCTGTGGGCCCGCTGGACCAGGGTGAGTTCGCCGGGCAGGGTCTCGAACAGCGCCCGCAGCGGGGTGATGCCGACGCCGGCGCCGAGCAGCAGCACCTGGCGCGTGCGGTGCCGCCGGGCGGTGAAGGCGCCGTACGGGCCCTCGGCGCGCACCTCGGTGCCGGGGCGCATCGCGGCGACGGCGGCGCTGTGGGTGCCGAGGTCCTTGACGGTGAAACGGAGGAAGTGCGGGTGGGCGGGGGCCGACAGCGAGTAGGGGTTGGCGGCCCAGCGCAGTTCGCGGGTCCGGAACTGGAGGCGGAAGAACTGGCCGGGCTCGGCGTGCAGTTCGGGCAGCCGGCGGCCGGTGAGGAAGACCGAGACGACGCCCGGGCCCTCGGGGCGGACCTCGGCGACGGTGAGCCGGTGGCGGCGGTCGCGCAGCCACGGGACGACCAACCGGTACCAGCCGAGCAGCAGCGCGGTGCCGAGGTAGAGCGCGGTCCAGCCGAGGCGGGCCGGTCCGGGCCCGAGGTCGGTACCGGTGGCGAGCTGGTGGCCGAAGCCGAGGGCGACCGCGAGGTAGGTGGCCAGGTGCAGGTAGTACCAGGTCTCGTGGCCGAGCCGGCGGCGGGCGGCCCGCGCGGAGACCAGGCCGGTGCCGAGCAGCAGCAGGGTGGCCAGCGCGGCCTTCAGCATCTCGGGCCAGTGCAGGACGATGTCGACGCCCTCGCCGAGCGGGCCGCGTCCGTCGGTCAGGGCGTAGCCCCAGACCACGGTGAGCACGTGGACGGCGACCAGCCCGACCAGGTACCGGCCGCCCCAGGCGTGCCAGCGGGCCAGCCGGTCGGCGCCGACGCCGCGTTCGAGCAGCGGCAGGCGGGCCATCAGGAGCAGCAGGACGGGGGCGGCGTAGCCGGCCAGGAGGCCGGTGATCCGGCCGGCGCCGGTCAGCCACTGCGCGGCCCCGGTGATGCGCTCGGTGTCCTGCCACCAGAGGGCCAGGACGGCGGCGGCACCGTCTCGCGCAGGTGACTGATACGACATGCCTGGAATTCGCACAAAATCGATCGAATCCGATGCGGATCGGTCGGTTTCGGCCGGGTAATTGACGCAGA
>NZ_JBEYVJ010000610.1:0-3103 GCF_040643935.1 Kitasatospora sp. NPDC047058
GCGCGGTCGCGGCGCCGACGTCCAGCAGGACGAGGTGCAGTTCGCGGCCCTGCGCGGCGGCGGCCCGGGAGAGCCAGCGGCGCATCCAGGCCCGGCTGCCGCAGTCGTGCACCAGCAGCGGCCCGCCCCGGCGGACCGAGCTGCGCAGCAGCCGGGCGTGTTCCAGCCGCGCCCACGGCCGGTAGACGGCGTACGGCAGAGCGGCGGGCATCACCGCCTCGCAGGCCTCGTGCACGGCCCGGGGGTCGACGGTGGCGGCCGCGGCGGCCTGGGCCGACCAGCGGCGCAGCAGGGTGCTCTTGCCGCTCCCGGGCAGGCCGGAGACGACCACGACGGCGTCCGCCGGGTACTGGACGGTGAAGGGTGCGCCCGCCTCGCCCCGGAGGTCGACCAGGCCCCGCGGTTCCATCGCTGCCTGCGCCTCCTGCCGTACGGCGGTCCGCCCGCGCGGCGTGGCCGGCCTGTCCATGCTGTTCCCTCATCCCCGCTTCTGCCCGACCCGGAACGATAACAACTCCGCCGCTCCCCCGGCGCAGGCGGTCCTGGCGGCCGGCGGGGCCCGGGCCAGGGCCTAGGCTGGATCTCGATGTGATGATCTGTCAGCAATCCGTCGGGCATCCGCCGGGACGGGCGTGCGGGGAAGGGCGGGACGGCGTGGCGGGGACGCTGACGGCGGCGGGGTCCGGTACGGGGGTGGCGACGTACACCGGGCTGGTGCTGGACGGGCTGGCCCGTGATCCGGACCGGGTCGCGATCCGGTGCGGGGAGGCGTCGCCGACCGCGCGGGAGTGCCTCGACGACGTGTACCGGCTGGCGCGGGCGCTGTCCGCCGCCGGCCTCGGGCGCGGTGACGGCGTCACGGTGCTGGCCGGCAACCGGCCGGAGACGGTGCTGGTGCGGCTGGCGGCGAACCTGGTCGGCTGCCGGGTGGCGATGCTGCCCACCGACCGTCCGGTCGCGGAGCAGGTCGCGATGGCGGAGGACGCGCTGACGGCGGCCCTGGTGTTCGACCCGGTGCGGTGCGGCGCCGCGGCGCAGCGGATCACCGCCGCGCTGCCGGGTGCCCTCGCCCTGGCGCTCGGCCCGGCCCCGTCCGGCGGCCCGGCACCGGGCAGCGATCTGCTGGCCGCTGCCGCCGGGCTCTCCGCGGCGCCGCTGGCACCCCGGTACCGGCCGGAGGACGTGATGGCGGTGCGGTTCACCGGCGGTTCGACCGGCCGGCCGAAGGGGGTGCTGCGCCGTTTCGCCCGGCCGCCGCGGCCGGAGCTGCCGGCCGCGTCCACCTTCCTGCTGTGCACCGAGCTCTGCCACGGTGGCGGCGGCACGGCGGACCTGGCGCTGGCGGCGGGCGGCACGGTGGTGCTGCAGGACGGGTTCGCGGCGGACGCGGTGCTGGCGGCGGTCGAGCGGTACCGGGTGTCGCGGGTGTACCTGCCGCCGCACCTGCTCTACCAGGTGCTGGACCACCCCGCGCTGCCGAGGACCGACACCGGCAGCCTGCGCCGGGTCACCTACACCGGGTGCCCGGCCTCGCCGGAGCGGCTGGCGGAGGCGACCCGCCGGCTGGGGCGGGTGCTGCACCAGACGTACAGCCTCACCGAGTGCGGGCCGGTGACCCGGCTGACGCCGGACGAGCACCTCGACCCGTGGCTGCTGACCACGGCCGGCACGCCGCTGCCGGACACCGAGATCCGGATCCTGGACGAGGACGGCACGCCGCTGCCGGCCGGCCGGACCGGGGAGATCTGCGTCCGGACCCCGACGGCGATGGCGGGCTACTGGCGGGACCCGGAGCTGACCGCGCAGGTGCTGCGGGACGGCTGGCTGCACACCGGTGACCTGGGGAGCCTGGACCGGTCCGGGTACCTGACGGTGGCCGGGCGGCGCGACGCGATGGCGATCGTGGACGCGCACAACGTCTTCCCGCGCGACGTCGAGGAGCCGCTGCTCGCTCACCCGGCGGTGCGGGAGGCGGTGATGTTCTCGACCACCGGGCGGGACCGGCTGGAGCGGGTGCACGCCGCGGTGACCACGGTGCCGGGGGCCCGGGTGACGGAGCAGCAGTTGCACCGGTGGGTGCGCGAGCGGCGCGGCCCGCTCTGCGATCCGGCGACGATCCTGCTGCTGCCCGGCCTGCCGTTGAGCGGGGCCGGGAAGCCGGACCTGGCCGCGCTGCGCGCGCTGGTCCCGGACGCCGCAGGTGCCTCCGGGGACGGACCGGTCCTGGGGGCGCGTGACGAGGGGTGACGCGCGCCCCGGTGCCTCGGCCGCCCGCGTGCGCGACCTTGCGCGCGGCGGGCGGCTTGCGGAAGCGACCGTGGACGCTCGACGGAGCTGTCCGGACTGCCGATAGAACCGGCGGCCGACTCCCTCGCGCCGCCACCCTGGAGGCACCTTCCGTGACCTGGCTCCGCGTCCTGACCGCCCTCGGCATCCTCGCCGCGGCGGCCGGCGCCCTGTTCGTCTTCGCCCGCTGCACCGCCCCCGCGCGGGGTGACCACGGGGACCACCGGGACCGCGGCGACCACGGGACCGGCAGACGCCACGGCGACGGGAGCACCCCGCGGGATCCGGTACGGGAGGCCGCGGAGCGCAGCGGGCTGATCCGGCCCGTCACCGACGAGGACTGACGCCCGCTCCCGGGCGCGGCCCCACTCCAGGGCCGCACCGCGCCCGGCCCTCGCGTCAGTGCCCCGCGAGGTCGTCCGGGCGGACCTCGATGTGGTCGGCGGCCAGGTCCACGGCGACCCGGTGCTCCATGCCCAGCGCCTCCAGGAACTTGACCGGCAGCTGCACACGGCCGGTCCGGTCCAGCATCACATACTCGCGCTCGTTGACCGACTCCTCGCCGTGCTCGTCGGTGACCGTCCGGCGCAGCACCTCGCTGCTGGTCCGCCCGTCCCGGATGGCGACCGTCCGGCGCACCTCGCCCGCCACCATCGGGTCGTGGGTGACGATGACGACGGTGGCGCCGAGTTCGCGGTTGACGGTGCGGAAGGCCTCGAAGATGGCGGCCCCGGTCTCGGAGTCCAGCTCACCGGTGGGCTCGTCGGCCAGCAGCACCGGCGGGTTGTGGGGGGAGGGCCCGGGCGGGTGGGGGCGC
>NZ_JBEYVJ010000611.1:0-3084 GCF_040643935.1 Kitasatospora sp. NPDC047058
GACCGCACGGCTACCGGGAGCCTGTGGTCGAAGATGCCGATGTCGGCTGCACAGGGGAATCCGCTGAGAGCGCCTCATATCCTCAGCCTTCTGCAACCGGCTATCGGTGATGCTGCCGGGTGGGCGGCGTCCTGAGCCGGTCGACGAGCCGCCGGGCGGCTTCGCGTCCGTCGGGGCGGGGCGCGGGCACCCGGGGGCCGGTCAGGTGGCGCTCGGTGAGGGACTCGGCGCCGACGGTGGACCAGTCGGCCCGGCTCACCACGGCGACGTGCCCCTCCACGTGGGCCTTGGCCTCGTCCCCGAAGTCGTCGTGGGGCGCCAACAGGATCCGGAGGTCGTGGTCGTTCAGCCACTCCAGCCCGAGGACCTGCCGGCCGAAGTCGCCCGCGATGAGGGAGCGGACGGTGCCGGATTCCAGGTCCACGAGAAGGAGTTCACCCAGGAAGTGGTAGCCGCCGTCGTACTCACCGGTCCCCACCGCGAGCAGCGGGAGCGCCGGGTGGAAGGCCATCGCGTGCACGGGGGAGTCCGTGGTCAGGAGCCGGCGTCGGCGGGCGCGGTCGGTGACGTGGAAGAGGCCGATCGTCCTGGCCTCGTCGTACTCGTGCGCACCGGCCACGGCGAGCAGGCACCGCCGTTGGTCCGTGACGGCCAGGAAGGGATCGCCGACCTCGGCGAACGGGTCGTCAGGGCCGGCGGGGGCGACGGGGCGCAAGGTCATACGGAGGATCTTCGCAGAGGCCGGGCCGGGCCGGGGGACCCGTGGGTGCGGGTCCGTCTCCCGGCTCCGGCTCCGGCGTGGCCTCCGCCCCGGTCAGTTCTGCGCGAGGAGTTCGAGCGTGTCGATGACGCGGTTGGAGAAGCCCCACTCGTTGTCGTACCAGGCGACGACCTTGACGTGCTTGCCGTCGACGCGGGTGAGCGCGGCGTCGAAGATGGAGGACGCGGGCTGGCCGGTGATGTCGCCGGAGACGAGCGGCTCGTCGGAGTAGTCGAGGATGCCCTTGAGCCGGCCGTCGGCGGCCTCGCGGTAGGCGGCCAGGATCTCGTCGCGGGTGACCTCGCGGGAGACCGTGGTGTTCAGCTCCACGATCGAGCCGACCGGTACGGGGACGCGGATGGAGTCGCCGGACAGCTTGCCGTCGAGCTGGGGCAGGACCAGGCCGATGGCCTTGGCGGCGCCGGTGGTGGTCGGCACGATGTTGACGCCGGCGGCGCGGGCGCGGCGCATGTCGCGGTGCGGGCCGTCCTGGAGGTTCTGCTCCTGGGTGTAGGCGTGGACCGTGGTCATGAAGCCGTGCTCGATGCCGGCCAGGTCGTCCAGCACGGACGCCAGCGGGGCCAACGCGTTGGTGGTGCAGGAGGCGTTGGAGACGATGACGTGGGTGTCCGGGTCGTAGGCCTCGGTGTTGACGCCGTAGGCGAGGGTGACGTCCGCGCCGTCGGAGGGGGCGCTCACCAGGACGCGCTTGGCGCCGGCCTGCAGGTGCGCGCGGGCGGCCTCGGCCGCGGTGAAGCGGCCGGTCGACTCGAGCACGAGGTCGACGCCGAGCTCGGCCCACGGCAGGGCGGCGGGGTCGCGCTCGGCGAGCACCTTGATGCGGCGTCCGTCGACCACCAGGTCGGTGCCGTCGACGGTCACCGGGCGGCCGAAGCGGCCGAGCGCGCTGTCGAACTTCAGCAGGTGGGCGAGGGCGTCCGGTGCGGTGAGGTCGTTGACCGCGACCACCTCGAGCTTGCTGTCGCGTTCGAGCAGGGCGCGCAGGCTGTTGCGTCCGATGCGGCCGAAACCGTTGATGGCGATGCGGGTCATGGTGGCTTCCCTTTCGTTTCGTTCCGCCATCCATGGTCGTCATCCGGGCGGGGGGCGGACAGGGGCCGGATCGACAAGGTGCGCAAGGATCTCGCCAAGGGAGACGCGCAGCGCCGTGCACCGCCGGACACCCGAGCGGGTGTCAGGTCGCAGGTGGGGGCGGGTGCCGGCCGGGGCGTCAGGCCTCCGGGGCCGAGAAGGTGTGCCGGTACTCCGTGGGCGAGGTGCCGAGGATGCGCTGGAAGTGCAGCCGCAGGTTCGCGCCGGTGCCGAGCCCGACCCGGTCGGCGACCTGCTCGACGCCCAGGTCGGTGCGTTCCAGCAGCTCGCGGGCCAGGTCCACCCGGGCCCGCAGGACCCACTGCATCGGGGTGTAGCCGGTGTCCTCCACGAACCGCCGCGAGAACGTGCGCGCCGACACCTGCGCGGTGCGGGCCAGCGTTTCGAGGGTCAGTGGTTCGTCCAGGTGGGCCAGGGCCCATTCACGGGTGCTCGCGAAGAGGTCGCCGAGCGGCTCGGGCACGCTCCGGGGGACGTACTGGGCCTGGCCCCCGCTGCGGTAGGGCGCGGCGACCAGGCGTCGCGCCACGTGATTGGAGAGGCCGACCCCGTGGTCGCGCCGGACCAGGTGCAGGCACAGGTCGATGCCGGAGGCCGCGCCCGCCGAGGTGAGCAGGTCGCCCTCGTCGACGAAGAGCACGTTCTCGTCGACGGACACCAGCGGGTGCTGCTCGGCGAGGGCCCTGGTGTAGTGCCAGTGGGTCGTCGCCTTCTTCCCGTCGAGCAGGCCGGTGGCGGCCAGCGCGAAGGCGCCCGTCGAGATGGCCGCCAGCCGGGCTCCCCGGTGGTGGGCGGCCACGAGTGCCTCGACGACCGCGGCCGGCGGCTCGGTGGTGGACGGGTCCCGGTAGCCGGGGACGAAGACGGTGTCGACGTGTTCCAGGGCCTCCAGGCCGTCGGCGACGTGGTAGGCGAGGCCGTCGCCGCCGGTCACCAGCCCGGGTGTGGCGCCGCAGACCCGCACCTCGTAGGGCATGCTCGGCCGGCTGGAGAACACCTGCGCGGGGATGCCCACGTCGAGCGGCTTCGCCCCTTCGAGGACGAGCACGGCGACGCGGTGCTTCCTGCGGCCCATCGGATCCTCCATCCCGCGGTCGTCCGCTCCGGCGCCCGCCTGCTCCGGCGCCTGCATGGGCTTCGGCGCGCGTCCGCCCCGGTGCGCGCGGCGGGCAGCCGGGGCCGACGTGCGGGGCCGGCGGCGGCTCCCTGGC
>NZ_JBEYVJ010000612.1:0-3056 GCF_040643935.1 Kitasatospora sp. NPDC047058
GTTCGCCCGCGGCCGCGCCGTGCTGACCGACCCGGTCGCCTGGCGGTCGCTGCTCTACCTGCTGCTCCGCCTCCCGCTCGGGCTGCTCGGCTTCGCCGCCGCCGTGGTCCTGCCACTCGGCTGCGGCTGGCTGCTGGGCTTCCCGCTCTGGGTCCGGCTGCTGGAACCGGGGGACCGCCCGGCCGGCTGGCCGGACGCGGCGGCCGTCCTGCTGGGCCTGGCCCTCCTGGCGGCGCTGCCGGGCGCCAACGGTGCGCTCGGCGCCGCCAACCGGAGCCTGGCCCGGCTCCTGCTCGGCCCGGCCCGCTCCCAGCAGCGCGTGCGGACGCTGGAGACCGCCCGCGCCACCCTGCTCGCCGCCAACACCGACCGGCTGCGCCGCCTGGAGCGCGACCTCCACGACGGCACCCAGGCCCAGCTGGTCGCCCTCGCCATCACCCTCTCGCTGGCGGACGACGTGCTGGCGGACGACCTACTGGTGGGCGGTGTGACGGTGGACGCCGTGGCGGCCGCGGGCGGCAGCCCAGGGCGCGGGCCCGCAGCCGACGTGGCCCGGCTGCGCGCCCTGGTCGACCGGGCCCGCGGCCAGACCGACGAGACCATCGCCGGACTGCGCCGCCTCACCGCGGGCATCCACCCCGTCGCCCTGGACGGCGGGCTGGCCGAGGCCCTGCCCGGGCTGACCGCCACTTCGCCCGTCCCGGTCACCGTCCGCCTCGACCTGCGCGACCGGCCGGATCCGGCGATCGAGGAGGCCGTCTACTACTGCGCGGCGGAGCTGCTCACCAACCTCGCCAAGCACAGCGGCGCCCGCTCGGCCGAACTGTCGGCCTCCGCGGCCGACGGCCTGGTCCGGCTGACGGTGCGCGACGACGGCTGCGGCGGCGCGGTGCTGGGTGCGGCCGGAGGCGCCGGGGGAGCGGGCGGCGGGACCGGCCTCGCCGGCCTGCGCGAACGGCTCGCCGCGGTGGACGGCCTGCTGCGGGTGGAGAGCCCGCCCGGCGGACCGACCGTCGTCACCGCCGAACTGCCGGCGCACGTCTGACGCCAAAGATCTGACGAAGCATCAACCCGTGCTCTCGGAGAGGTAGGTGAGCACCGCCTTCACCCGCCGGTTGTCCGCGTCCGTGGCCGGCAGGCCGAACTTGGCGAACACGGCGGCGACATGCTTCTCCACCGCCCGCTCCGACACCACCAGCCGCGCGGCGATCGAGCGGTTGGAGTGGCCCTGCGCCATCAGTTCCAGCACCTCGCGCTCGCGCGGCGTCAGTGTGTCGACCAGGCTGCGCCGGCCCCCGTGCAGCAGCCTCGTCACCACCTCCGGGTCGAGCGCCGTCCCGCCGTCGGCGACCCGGTGCAGCGCGTCCACGAACTCGGACGTCCGCGCCACCCGCTCCTTCAGCAGGTAC
Source organism: Kitasatospora sp. NPDC047058 (assembly GCF_040643935.1). Lineage (NCBI taxonomy): Bacteria > Bacillati > Actinomycetota > Actinomycetes > Kitasatosporales > Streptomycetaceae > Kitasatospora > Kitasatospora sp. NPDC047058. Next base: position 1,410 of record NZ_JBEYVJ010000612.1, read on the forward strand.
CCGACCCCCGCCGCGCCGCCCGCCAGCAGCCGGGACGCCCAGGCGGCCTCGACGTGCTGCGAGAAGACCAGGATGCCGACCTCGGGCGCGCCGGCCCGCAGCTCGACGGCCGCCCGGATGCCCTCGTCGGTGTGGGTGGGCGGCATCCGGACGTCCACCACGGCGACGTCCGGCCGGTGTTCGGCCACGGCGGCGAGCAGCCCGGGCGCGGTGCCGACGGCGGCGACCACCGTGCACCCGCGGGCCGCGAGCAGCTCCACCATCCCGTCCCGGAGGATCACCGAGTCCTCGGCCAGTACCACGCGCAGCTGCTTGTCGATCACGGCGCCATTATCGCGGCCGTGGCCGCACCCGCCGGCACGCGCGGGGCGTCACGACGGGCGCCCCAGGCGCGCTCGGCGCCGCACGCGCGCTCGGCGTGCCGGTGCCGGCGCTACCGCGATTCCAGGTCGGCGCGGTCCATCTGGCCGTGGAAGGGCTCGACCGGGCCGAGGGGGATGCAGACCTCCGCCTTGCCGTCGTCCTGCTGGGAGCAGAACTGGGCGGCCGAGAGGTCGGTGCCCTCCGGGACGAACTGCCAGACGTACTTGTAGTAGGTCGTGTTGGCGTCGAACGTGCCGAACCAGTCGGGCACGCTGTTCATGTGGGTGCCGTCGAGGACGTCGCTCTCCGGCAGGGAACGTGCCCCGTCCTCGGTGTGCCAGCAGTCGGGGACCGGCCCGCAGGCCGGGTACTTGACGGCCATGATGATGTGGTTCGGGGCCTTGCTCGTCCGGTCGACCGGGTCCGAGGCGACCTTGAGGCGGACCAGCAGCGTCGTCTTGCCGAGGGGCGGGGCGATCCCGGGCAGCGAGGCGCTGGTGGCGGCGCTGACCACCTGCGCGGTGAACCCGCTCCCGCCGAACACCGCGTGCAGCACCGGCCCCCGCCCGGCGATCCCCCCGGCGCGGCTGGACGACGGCGCCGCCTTCGGAGGCAGGGCCTCGCCATCCTCGCCCGGACGGGACGCGGTGGCGGCGGCCCCGGCGCCGTTGGCACCCCCGGCTCCGCCCGACGGTGTGCCGGAGCTGCTGCAGGCCGCGCCGAGCGCGGCGACGGTGGCAACGGCCAGGCATCTGGCCAGGGTACGGCGAATCCTCATACATCCCCCCGATGTCGGTAGCAGCCTGCGGCTGCCGGCGCGGTTGAGTGATCCCGCACCGGCGCACTGGTCTACCACACGGAGATCAACTGTGTCTCCGTCGTCCGCCCCCGCCCGTCGTGCGGTGTCTGTCAGGGGGCGGACGCCCCGCGGCGAGGGTGACGCCCGGGGCGGCCCGCCCGCCGGAAACGGTTGGCGGGCGGCGGCCCGGGTGCATCAGAATCGCGCCCATGTCTCGCATCACGGACGGACCCGCCGGCGCCCGGCCCGCCCCGGCCCGGGACGCCACCGACCGGCTCCTCGTCGAGCTCGCGCCGCTCCCGCACGCCGGGCGCCTGCGGCACCTGGCCCGCACCGCACACGCGCTCGCCGCGGACGGCGAGCTGCCGGCCGTGCTCGCCGAACTGGCCGTCCGGGGCCGGTACGAGCGGCGGCTGGCGGCCCTCGCCGCCCTGGCGGGGCGCCAGACCGGCTACCTCGCCGCGCGGCTGGCCGACCCCGACGAC
>NZ_JBEYVJ010000613.1:0-3048 GCF_040643935.1 Kitasatospora sp. NPDC047058
CACCACCGAGCAGAGCACCGGAGCCGCGGCCGGGGCGCCCACGGTCATCCCCGCCCCGATCAGCGCACTGCAGACGTAGCCGTAGTGGAGCGGCGGGCCGGACCGGCGCCCCCGGTCCCTCAGGACCTTCCAGAGTGCGCCCAGCAGCGCGACCGTGCCGGCCAGGCAGACGGCGGCGCCGCCCAGCCGGTCACCCACGGCGCGCCGCGTTGCGCCGCACCGGCCACCCCAGCACGTACCGTAACCAGTTCGCCTGGTCGGCGAGTTGGCCGACCGCCGGGGAACGGCGGCCACCCAGTGCGCGCTGCACGGCGAGCGAGGCGACGAGCTCGGCCTCCTGCTCCTGCCGCTCCGTGTATCCGGACCGGCCGAGCACCCGGCGCACCAGCTCCTCCGGCAGATGGGTCGTCAGGGCGTGCGACACGGCGGTGCTCAGCCCGGTGTCCCCGGAATCCGCGATGTGCCCGGTGTGCCCGGTGTGCCCGCAGAGGAGGTGCCCGATCTCGTGCAGCACGATGTGCTGCTGGTGCAGGGCCGTGGTGTCGGCCGGATAGCCGATGTAGTCCGCCCGGTCGGTACTGATCAGCACACCGCACGGTGAGTGCTCCGGCCCGGAGAGCGGCATCAGCTCGATGGGCCGGCCGCGCCGCAGGGCGAGCGCCTCGGCCAGCGCCGGTATGCCGAACGGCTCCGGAAGCGGTATCGAATCCGCGACCCCCCGACATCGCTGCCAGAGCCCACGCTCGACCCCACCCGGATACCCCACGATTCCCCCTGGCGCTCGACGGGAGGCGATCCTACGGACGCGGCAACCCCGAGGGAATCCGCTTCGCCGGGAAGGCCGCTACCTGCCGCCGGCCTCGCGGCGGGCGATGGCCTCGATCATGTCGCTGATCGTGCCGAGCCCTTCCGGCGAGAGGGTCACCGCGCGCAGAGCCACGTCCCGCACCCCGGCGTTGCGCAGCGCTCCCAGCAGCGCCAGCTCCTCGGCGATCCTGGCACTCTGCCGGTCGTCGAAGAAGTACACGGGCGGCACCTGGAAGAACTCGGCCAGCGCCTCGAGGTGACGCTTCGTCGGGTTGGCCCGGCGGCCGGTCCGGAGCTGCCAGAGGTAGGTGGCCGAGAAGCTCTCGCCGGTCGCCTCGCGGCAGGCCCGGGCGACCTCCTCGTGACTGTACGGCTCACGGTCGGGACGGCGGACGACGTCGAACAGCCGGTCCAGTTTCGCTGCGAGCGTGGACGCACCGGATTCCGCTTCAGGCACGGCACACCTCTTCCCTCACCCCGTGCACACGCTTCGTACGTGCGCAGATGGCCACCCGCGACGGGGCCTCATTCTAAGGCCTGTCCGATCATTGATCTTCTGGCGGGTCGAGGTGAGTTGACGGACGCGAGCAATCCGCCACCTGCTGCAGCGCCGGGGCATCGCCGTCACGGTCCCCGAGCGCCGCGACCAGTCGGACAGGCCTCGGCAGCCCCACGACCCCCGACGCATGGATCACCCCGACTCATCCCGGCCGAGGCGAAACGCCGAGGCTAGGGCCTGTCCGGCGGATCTTGTTGGATCAGACCGCGGCGTCTGAGTGCGTGCATCGCAAGGCGGAGGAGGGAGTCCATGCGGAGCATCGGCGACCGACGACAACGCGGCGAGGTGCGTGCTCAGGCGTCGCGGGCCCGGCAAGATCCGCCGGACAGGCCCTAGTGCACGGCTGCGGCCGCGCGTACGTCGGCGAGCGCTTGCCGTGCCAGCGGGCCGAAGCCCTCGCCGTTGTGGATGTCGATCCACTGGTCGAAGGCGATCTCCCAGGCGAGCATGCCCAGTTTCGCGGCCACGCGTGCGGTCAGGCTCGGAACTCCGCGGCGGGTGAGGGCCTCGATCATCGAGGCGGCGAGGTCGATCCTCTTCAGGGCTTCGCGCTCCCGCAGTTCCGTGTTGGCGTTCAGCACGGCCTGGCGCCGGCCACTGAACTCGCGGCGGTCGTCGGCGAAGAACGTCCGGCCGAGCGCATCGAGGGCGTCCGCCACCGCGTCGAGCGGGTCGGCCGCCGGCGGCGCCGAGGCGATCCCTTCGACGAGCAGGTCGGTCACCGTGCCCCTGTCGAAGAGCACCTCGCGCTTGTCCGGGAAATAGCGGAAGAACGTGCTCTTGGTGAGCCCCGCGCGCTCCGCGATCTCGATCACGGTCGTGCTGTCGTAGCCGCGCTCCTCGAAGAGGTCGAGAGCGGCGGCGGCGAGTCGTCCTGGTGCGTCGGGTTGCCAGCGAGCCATGGGAGCAGTGTACGGGACTCAGTCCCATCGCTGGTGTAGGGTCGATGAGACCAAGTCCCATCACTGACCGAGAGAGGTCCGATGAGTAAAGCTGTCCGCTACCGGCGATTCGGCGGTCCCGAAGTGCTCGAACTGCAGGAGATACCCGAGCCGCACGCCGCGCCGGACGAGGTTCGCGTCCGGGTCACGGCCGCCGGGCTGAATCCGATGGATTGGCAGATCACCACGCAGCCCGACATGGCGGCGCGGTTCGGCATCACCTTGCCGGCCGGGTTCGGCAGCGACTTTGCCGGAGTGGTGGACGAGGTGGGCGCCGACGCCACCGGATTCGCGATCGGCGACCGGGTGTACGGGGCTGCGATCGGCCGGTCCGTCGCCGACTTCGTGCTGGTCAAGACGCCTGCGGCAACGCTGTGGCCCACCCCGGAGGGCGTCGGTGACGAGGTGGCGGCCACGCTTCCGGTGTCCGGTCTGACGGCGGCCGCCGCGATCGCCGCGATCGGGCCCCGCACCGGGGACACCGTCCTGATCGGCGGGGCGGCGGGTGGCGTGGGCGTCTTCGCCGTGCAGCTGGCGAAGCTTGCGGGTGCCCGGGTGCTCGGCACCGCTTCCGAGGGCACGTTCGACTTCCTGCGCGGGCTCGGCGCCGAACCCGTGGCGTACGGTCCCGGCCTGGCGGACCGGGTGCGGGCCCTGGCGCCCGAGGGGATCACCGCCGCAGCCGACCTGTTCGGAAGGGAGGCGGCCGAGACCGCACTCGAGCTCGGCCTGGCGCCCGAG
>NZ_JBEYVJ010000614.1:0-3036 GCF_040643935.1 Kitasatospora sp. NPDC047058
CCACTGGGCGCTGTTCGCCGGGTGGCTGGCCGGCATGGTCTACGGCACCTGGAAGGCCTACGGCATCGCCAGCCCCGCCACCAAGCACTTCGGCGCCTGGGCGTACGCGCTGGGGGCCGCGTGGGTGCGGCTGGCGTTCTTCGGCATCTGGTTCGGCCGGGCCCGGGAGCCGGGCAGTCCGCTGCCGATGTGGCGGCCGGTGCTCTACTGCCTGACGCCGGCCGTGCTCTGGGCGGTGTCCGCCGCGGTGCCGAGCCCGGGCCGGTTCGTGCTCTGGGGCGTGGCGGTCGCACTGGAGGTGGTGCTGCTGGCGGTCCGGGCCGGCCTCAGCGAGGAGTTCTACGCCCGGCTCTCCACGGAGCACCTGGTCGAGCGGATCGGACTGTTCGTCGTCATCGTGCTCGGGGAGAGCGTCTTCACCGTCGTCGTCACCCTGGCCGACCACTTCACCGGCCCGTCGGGGCTGGCCGCGCTGCTCGGTTTCGTGGTGGTGGCCGAACTCGCGATGATCTTCTTCGTCTGGGGCACCACGGAGGCCGCCCGCGGGCTGCTCCAGGCCCAGGCCGGCGGCTCCAACCGGGCCATCCGCGACACCGTGATGTACCTGCCGTTCGTGCTGGTCTCCGGTATCACCGTGATCGCCGCCGCCCTCGGCACCGCGGTGGCCGAACCCGACCACACGCTGCCGCCGGGCTCCCGTTGGGCGCTGTGCGGCGGCGTCCTCGCCTTCTACTCGGCGAACGCCGCCATCTCCCTGCGGTACGGGGACCCTGGGCGGACGGTGCTCGGCTGGTACCTGCCCTGCCTGCTGCTCACCCTGGCGGGTCTGGTGCCCGCGTCGGTGTTCCTGCCGGCCTGGGCCGCGGTGGGCTGCGCCGCGGCGGTGGTGTTCACCTTGGCGAAGCTCGCCAAGCACCGCCGCGCCGCCCGGCTTCGGGCCGTGGGGGCGGAAGGGGCGGGAGGGGCGGGAGGGGCGGGAGGGACGGAGCCGGGAGGCGGGTAGGGGCCCGGCTCAGGCGTCCGGTTCCCGGCGGCCGCGGGTGGGTGCCGGGGCGCTCCAGCCGCCGCTGACCTCCCTCACCGGCTTGTGCGGGAAGCGCCGTTCGGCGTACTCCTTGGCCCGGGAGCCGGGGAGCACGTAGAGCGTCTCGGGCTTCTCCTGGAGCGGGCGCAGCACGGTGTCCATGAACTGCCGGCGGTCGTCGAGGTAGGGGCCGAGCACGTCCTCGCCGGCCGGGCAGACGGCCAGGCAGTAGGCAGCCTTGTAGCCGGGTTTGAAGGCGAGGCTCTGCCACATCGAGGCGTTCTCGGCGTCCGTGACGCGGCCGCGGAAGTCGGCGGCGTCCTCGCTGTCGGCCACGGTCTGCACCCAGTCGGTGAACCCGGCCATGAACTCGCGGTAGTTGTGGGTGGCGCAGGCGAGGAAGTCGAAGTCGCCGTCCTTGGTGAGCGCGCCGACGGGGCAGGCGGCGACGCACAGCTTGCATTCGACGCACGGGTTGTAGTCCAGCGGCTCGCCGTGGGCGCTGACCTCGGCGTCGACCAGCAGGGTGGCGAGGAGGACGAAGCTGCCGAAGCGCGGGTGGATGACGTTGCGGTGCAGGCCCATCACGCCCAGCCCGGCCGCCACCGCGACCGTCTTGTGCGCCACCACCCAGATCCGGCCGGGGAAGCGTTCCATCTCCATCGGGAAGGTCGCCGAGGGGTTGACCGCCCGGTATCCGGCGTCCTCCAGTTCGCGGACCACCGTCCGCGCCGCGTCGTTGACCAGTTCGCCGGCCCGGTGGAACTCGTGGTTGGCGACGCTGCGCGCGGCGGAGCGCACGTCGTCCCGGTTCATCCGCACCACGAGCGACACCAGGGTCCGCGCGCCCGGCAGGGCGCCCAGGACGTGGTCGCGCTCCCCCGCCAGGTCCGGGTGGTCCAGGCTCACCGCCGCCGCGTCGTCCGCCCCGGCGCGCAGGCAGAGCTCGCGGAGCCACCCGGCGTCGATCACGCCCGGCCGGGCCGCCGCCCGCCCCTCCGATCTGGCGGCCAGCACCGCTCGTACCGACGGGTGTTCGGCCAGCTTGCGCGGCAGCTTGGCTTCCATGGGACGGCCCCCGAATCCATGTCAGTTGGATTTTCATACTTAGTAGGGGGCTCAGCATACGCAAGGTTGGTTGGAAAACAAGACTGACGTGCTCCGGGCGTCGCCAGGGGCAACGTCGGGGCGACATCAGGGGCAGGTGGGGCGGTAGGGACTGCCGGGGGCCAGGCGCAGCCAGTCCCGGTGCGGGACGGGCGGGCGCAGAACGGCGCAGGCCTCGCGGGCGACCGCGTCCGGGTCGAGGCTCCACAGCGGCGCGGAGCCGTTGTCGCCGGCCGCCAGGACGCGGCCGTCGGGGAGGAACGCGAGGCCGTTGAGCGCCTGCCCCGGCCCGGTGAGGGTGGCAATCGGCGCGGCGGCGGTGAGGCCCCAGCGGCGGACCAGGCCCTGCCGGCCGGCGTCGGCGACGGTGCGGCCGTCCGGGGCGAAGGCGAGGGCCCGGACGCTGTCGGCACCCACACTGCGGTCGGCGCCCTCGGAGCCGGCGGCCGCACCGGGTTCGCCGTCCGGCCGCCTGCCGGTCCGGACGTCCCAGACCAGGACGAGGCGGTCGTTGCCGGCCGTGGCGAGGAACCGGCCGTCCGGGCTGACGGCCAGCTGGCGGATGTGGTCCTGGTGCTTCATCATGCTGCTCGCCCGGGCCTCCGCGGACGGGTCCGCGACCGTGAGCAGGTGGACCATCTGCGAATCGCACACGAAGGCCAGTTCGGCGCCGTCGCCGAGGAACGCCAGGGCGTGCACCGGGCCGATCGCGGAGTGCGGGCGGGCCCGCAGCGGTGACCCGTCCGGAGCACCGGTGAGCAGCCGCCCGTTCTCCGTTCCCACGGCCAGGACCGTGCCGTCCGGGCTGAGCGCCACCGCCGTCGGCTCGGCGCCCACGTCGGTGACGGCCGCCTGCGCGCCGTCCCGCGCCCTGGTGAGCCGGACGGTGCCGCCCGCGAAGGCGG
>NZ_JBEYVJ010000615.1:0-3034 GCF_040643935.1 Kitasatospora sp. NPDC047058
CCATGGACACAGGTCGTAACGGCCCAACCGCCCAGAGCTACCGACGGAGCCACCATGCCCAGCCGCCCCCGCACGCCCTCCTACCAGCCCAAGGTGGGCGAGATCGTCCACGACCTCGCCCACCGGACGGTCACCGGGCAGCCCTCCGAGGGCGTCTACATGGCCACCCTCAACGGCCTCGCCTACCTGCGGCCCGAGGCGGGCGGCTGCGAGTGGACCACGGACCCCGTGCACCTCCGGCGCCTCAACGTCCCCCGCTACCGCGCCGTCCAGCGCGCGAGCCGGCCCCGCGTGAACGACCCCTCGGCGTGAGCCCGGCCGGCGGGCTCCTGACGGCGATCATCACCGTCCCCGCCCTCAGCACCCTCACCGCCGCGCTCGTCTGCTGGCCGATCCGCGACGGGCCGCTCGGGCCGCGACTTCTCATCTTCGGGCTGATCCTCGCCACCGGCATTATCGCCGGGCTCCCCGCATGGGTGGCCTGGCTCTCCGCCGACGCCGACCGGTCCGGCGAGGAGACGACCCCTTGAACTCCCGCGCGCCGAAAGGAAACCGCGTTGCCGTACCCACCCCGTCGGCGTCTCGGTCACCATGCCCTGATCCTCAACCGGGACGGCGCCGTCCTCCTCCTCGAAGCCGCCGGCACCGACGGCTACGTCCTCCCCGGCGGCAGCGCCGAGCGCAACGAACTCCCCCACCTCGCCGCCCGCCGCCACACCGAGACCGCCACCGGCCTCGTCCTCTCCCTTCACCAGCTCCTGGCCGCCGACCACACCACCGGCCAACCCCCCACCACGGCCTCCGACTCCGTCTACTGGGGTGGCCGCCTCACCCCCGTGCAGGAGAGCGTCGTCGCCCGGCACCGCCCGCCCCACCACGTCCGCGCCGCGCACTGGATCCACCACGACCGTCTCTCCGACGTCATGGCCGCCGGCCACCACCCGCGCGCCGCCCAGGCGCTGGCTGCTCTGGCCGACGGGATCCACCTGCCGTTCCTCCTCCGCGGCATCCCCGCCGGGTAGCCGGCCCGGGCCGCCGGGCCGCGCTCCGGGGCGGTTCGGCGTGGCCTCGGTCACACCGGATCCACCGTCGGTCGTTCACAGTCGGTGCGTGCAGGGTCCGGCCCACTCGAAAGGCCGGCGAATGTGCGAGGCTCGAATGATGCCGATCGCCCTCGCCCCCGCTCCCGCCGCCGCGGAGCCGATAACGCCCGATCCGGTGCGTGACGTCCCGGCTACGCTGCTCACCCAGTCGTGGCTGGACCTGTCCTTCGTCCACTGGGCCGCCGATCCCGCGGACGTGGCACCCCTGCTGCCGCCGGGGACGGTGCCGGACACCCACGACGGGGTGACGTACATCGGGCTGGTGGCGTTCCGGATGCACCGGGTGGGCTGGTTCAAGGTCCCGGGGATCCCGTACCTCGGCACGTTCCCGGAGACCAACGTCCGGCTCTACTCCGTGGACAGCCACGGCCGGCGCGGCGTGGTGTTCCGCTCGCTGGAGGCGTCCCGGCTGCTGCCGGTGGCCGTCGCCCGCAGCACCTTCCGGCTGCCCTACAAGTGGGCGAGGATGTCGATCGAGCACGAGGCGGACACCATCGCCTACACCAGCAGCCGCCGCTGGCCGGGGCCGCGCGGGGCCCGCAGCCGGCTGGCGGTGCGGATCGGCGAGCCGATCGTGGAGCCGAGTGACCTCGAACACTTCCTGACCGCCCGCTGGGGCATGCACAACACCTTCTTCGGACGGTCGGTGTACCTGCCGAACACCCATCCCCGCTGGCCGCTCCACCGGCCCGAGCTCGTTCACTGCGAGGACGAGCTGATCACCGCCGCCGGCCTCCCGGCTCCGGTCGGGCCGCCGGTGAGCGTGCTGTACTCCCCCGGCGTGCCGGTCCGCTTCGGCGGCCCCGCCCGCCCGGGCGGCCTGCCGACTCCCTGAGCCGTCTCCGGGCCGGCCGGGAGCCGGACGCGACCGCCGCACCGGTCAGATGATCCGGTTCCCGTAGAACGGGCCGTAGTAGAGCCAGTAGGGGTCGCGGAGGTCGGGCTCCGTCTCGGGCGTGCCGTCGTCGTACGGCGGGCTGTTCTTGATCTCGTCCTTGGACCTGTCGACGTACACCTTCCGCTCGCCGAGCTCGATGCGGATCACCGTTCCGGCCGGAAGCAGCACGAGCTTGCCGAAGATCCACGGCCCCGTGTCCACGACCAGGTACTGGGCGTCGACGTGCTCGGACAGCCGGTCCACCTTGCCGACGGGGCCGTCGGTGGCCTCGACGTGGAAGCCGATCAGGTCGGTGCCGGCGGTGTGGCCGGCGGTGGTGCGGAACTCCCAGATGTTGATGCCCTCGTTCATCCGTGTCTCCTTCTTCTCGCACGCGGCGCCGTACCCGGTCAGGCGGACCGGCGTCCAGCCTCGACGTGCTCCTTGAAGTCCTTCAGGTCGTCGATGACCCTGCGGTCGACGAAGCCGAGCGCGTCGGCGAGGCGCTCCAGCAGCCCGGGCGGCTCGATCTCCAGCTGCAGCATGAGCCGGGTGGTGTCCTCGTCGATCCGGTGGAAGGTCACCACCCCGGCCTGCCGGACGTCGCCGGCCACGCTCTCCCAGGCGAGCCGCTCCGCCGGGATGACCTCGGTGGTACGGGCCTCGAACTCCCGGTGGACGCCCACGGCGTCGACCACCCAGCGGGTGGCTCCGGGTGCCGTCCGCTCGACGCGCACCACGCCGCGCATGAACTCCGGGAACTCCTCGTACCTGGTCCACTGCTCGTACACCACCGGAAGCGGCGCGTTCACCTCGACGGACTCCTCGATCCGAGCCATCGCTCCTCCTCCTCGGTCCGGTGCGGCCACCCCCGGGGAGGCCGCCGGTCCCCTCGTCTGCCCCCGAACCGGCGGTGTATGCCCCCTTCCTCCGACCGGCCGCCGACCGACCACCCGTCACCGCGGCGTCGGCGCAGATCGCCTCGGCGTCCTCCAGCGTCCAGCCGCCGGCGAACACCGAGAGCCGGCGCAGCACCGCCCGTTCGCGCTTGCCG
>NZ_JBEYVJ010000616.1:0-3029 GCF_040643935.1 Kitasatospora sp. NPDC047058
CCCCGCTGAAGGCGCCGGGCGTCCCGCGCTGCCGGGCGGAGGCGTTCCGCGTGTTCTTCCCGCCGTACGGTCCACGGTGCGGGACCATACGGGCGAAAGGGTAGAAACCAAGCGAGGAAGAAAGGGCGGACGTGTCCGGCAGCGAGAGCGAAAACCCGGCAGTTCCCTCCCCCATCCCCACGTCGTCGACCCGCCCCAGGACGAACCGGGACTGGTGGCCCACCCAGCTGGACCTCCAGGTGCTGCACCAGCACTCGCCCCGGTCCGACCCGCTGGGCGAGGACTTCGACTACGCGGCGGAGTTCGCCACCCTCGACGTCGACGCGCTGAAGCGGGACGTCATCGACCTGATGACCAAGTCGCAGGACTGGTGGCCCGCCGACTACGGCCACTACGGACCGCTGTTCATCCGGATGAGCTGGCACGCCGCCGGCACCTACCGCATCGCGGACGGCCGGGGCGGAGGCGGCAGCGGCGCCCAGCGCTTCGCGCCGCTCAACAGCTGGCCGGACAACGCCAGCCTGGACAAGGCCCGGCGGCTGCTGTGGCCGGTCAAGCAGAAGTACGGCCGGAAGATCTCCTGGGCCGACCTCCTGGTGTTCGCCGGCAACTGCGCCATGGAGTCCATGGGGTTCAGGACGTTCGGCTTCGGCTTCGGGCGCGAGGACATCTGGGAGCCCGACGAGGTCTTCTGGGGCCCCGAGGACACCTGGCTCGGCGACGAGCGCTACAGCGGCGACCGTGAACTCGCCAACCCGTTCGGCGCCGTGCAGATGGGGCTGATCTACGTGAACCCGGAGGGCCCCAACGGCACTCCGGACCCGGTGGCCGCCGCCCGCGACGTCCGGGAGACCTTCGCGCGGATGGCCATGAACGACGAGGAGACCGCCGCACTGATCATCGGCGGCCACACCTTCGGCAAGTGTCACGGCGCCGTCGACCCGTCGTACCTGGGCCCGGAACCCGAGGCCGCGCCCGTCGAGCAGCAGGGTCTGGGCTGGCACAACACCTACGGAAGCGGCAAGGGCGCCGACACGCTCACCAGCGGCCTCGAGGGCGCGTGGACCGACAAGCCGACGACCTGGGACAACGGCTATCTGGACAACCTGTTCCGGTACGAGTGGGAGCTGACCGCCAGCCCCGCCGGGGCCCACCAGTGGAAGCCCACCGACCCCGCGGCGCAGGGCACCGTGCCGGACGCGCACGACCCGTCGAAGCGGCACGCCCCGATGATGCTGACGACGGACCTCGGACTGCGGCAGGACCCGGTCTACGAGCCGATCTGCCGGCGCTTCCACGAGCATCCGGACCAGCTCGCCGAGGCGTTCGCCAAGGCCTGGTACAAGCTGCTGCACCGCGACATGGGCCCGCTGTCCCGCTACCTCGGACCGTGGGTGCCCGGACCGCAGCTCTGGCAGGACCCGGTCCCCGAGGTCGACCACGCCCTGGTCACGGACGAGGACGTCGCCGCCCTCAAGGACCGGATCGCCGACTCCGGCCTGGGCATCCCGCAGCTGGTCACCACGGCGTGGGCGGCGGCCGCGAGCTTCCGCGGCACCGACAAGCGCGGCGGGGCCAACGGGGCCCGGATCCGGCTCGCGCCGCAGAAGGACTGGGAGGCCAACGACCTGCCCGAGGTGACCGAGACGGTGCGCCGGCTGGAGGAGGTCCAGCGGGACTTCAACGGCGCGCAGACCGGCGGCAAGAGGATCTCGCTCGCCGACCTCATCGTGCTGGGCGGCTGCGCGGCGGTCGAGCGGGCCGCACGCAACGCCGGGCACGCCGTCACGGTGCCGTTCGCGCCGGGGCGCACGGACGCCTCGCAGGAGCAGACCGACGTCGAGTCGTTCGCCGTCCTCGAACCGCGGGCCGACGGGTTCCGCAACTACCTGCGGGCCGGCGAGAAGCTGTCGCCGGAGACCCTGCTGCTCGACCGGGCGAACCTGCTGACACTGACCGCGCCCGAGATGACGGTCCTGGTCGGCGGCATGCGGGCGCTGAACGCCGGCTTCCGGGGCTCCCCGCACGGCGTCCTCACCCGGCGTCCCGAGGCGCTGACCACGGACTTCTTCGTCAACGTGCTCGACATGGGCACGGAGTGGAAGGCGTCGGAGTCGGAGGCGAACCTCTTCGAGGGGCGGGACCGTGCGACGGGCTCGACGAAGTGGACGGCCACCGCCGTCGACCTCGTCTTCGGGTCGAACTCCCAGCTGCGCGCCCTCGCCGAGGTCTACGGCGCCGCGGACGCGGACGGGAAGTTCGTGCGCGACTTCGTGGCGGCTTGGGACAAGGTGATGAACCTCGACCGGTTCGACCTGCGCTGAGCGGTCGGACGACTGAGCGGTCGGACGACTGAGCGGTAGGACCGCTGAGCGGCGGTGCCCGGCAGGCCCCGGTGGGCCGGCCGGGCACCGTGCCGTACGGGAGTCGGCCCGGCTCACTCGAGTCCCGCGAAACCCCTGGCAGCCGTCGGGGCACACTCCTATGATCGCGCTGTGACTACCGAGTTGATCGTCCCCGGGGCAGCAATCGGCCTGGTCGGGATCGCCACCGCCTTCGACATCCGCAACGCCGCCAAGTGGTGGCAGCTGATCAACCACCAGTACCGCCGCGTCGATACGTCGCTGCGGACGGTGAAGTTCATCGGAGTGGTGCATGCCGTACTCGGCACGGCCGTCGCGACGGCCGGCCTGCTGGTGTCCTGACGGCCGGCGGGCCTCGCCGGCGTCGAGGCCTTCCGGCCGCGCCACGGGGCTGGACAGCGGTGCGGGAGTGGGCCAGTGTTCACCCTCATGAGTCTCCCGTTCCCCCAGCACGGCCCCGGTGCCGCGCGCACCGCGCTCTTCGAGGCGGTCACCGCGGTCGGTGACGAGGCCGTCGCGCTGCTCGCCGGCTGCCGTGGCGACACCCCGATACCCGGCGCCGAGTGGACGGTCGCCGAGGCCGCCGCGCACCTGGCGATGGCCAACGAGCTGATGGCCGCACTGGCCGCCGGCGAGGAGCGGCCGTACGGGGACGGGACCCCGGGT
>NZ_JBEYVJ010000617.1:0-3023 GCF_040643935.1 Kitasatospora sp. NPDC047058
GCTGTGCGGCGCGGGCGCGGTCCGCGGCGGCGGCGTCAGCGGCATCCCCGGCCACAACGCGGCCCGGGCCGTCCTCGAGGAGCTGGGCCGCTGAGGACGACGGCGGCGGGTCAGCGGACCGGCAGGTCCAGTGCGGACGGGTCGGTGGCGGTGGAGGAGAAGGTCACCGTGCTGCCCGCCGGGGTCAGCCCGCCGTACAGGGCGTCCCGGGTGCCGAGCACCAGCGCGAGCCGGTGGCCGGCGGGCAGGTCGTAGGCGGTGGCGAAGAGCGTGACGTCCAGCGGGAACGGCTGCCCCGGCGGCCGCCCGGACCAGCTCTGCGGCGCGTGCGAGACCAGCCGGCCGACCCCGAGCGCGTTCACGTCGTACAGGTAGGCGACGACCGTGCCCTGCGCGGCGGAGGCGGTGACGGTGGTGTGCACCCGGGCGGCACCGCGCACCGGCAGGCCCTGCGGGTACGGCGCCGACTGCCGGACGACGGCGGCGGAGCGGTCGAGCAGCGGGACGACCACGGTCGGTGGCCGGCGCAGCGCCTGGTCGAGCATCCCGGACACCAGGGCGACGCCGCCACGGGCGCCGGAGGGGGTGTCGCCGAGCACGGTCGTCCGCCAGTCGCCGGCGGCCGTCCCGCCGAGGGTGTCGGCGCCGAGTGCCAGACGGTCGGTGCGGGAGCTGACGGACCGCCAGTCCGGGTGCCCCTCGTGCCCGCCGGTGGGGCGGACCTCCAGGTCGACCGGCTGCCGCTGCCCGCCGGGGGCTCCGGCGCCGCCCATGAGGTGCTCGTCCAGCCAGGAACGGGCGCTGTCCCAGGCGGCGTTGGAGAGGCCGAGCAGGCCGGTGAACTCCTGGCTCGCGTGGTCGCCCGGGCGCAGTTCCAGGCGCTTGGGCACGGTCAGCCGCTGGTAGAAGTCGGCGATCTGGCCGGGGTTGAAGAAGCTGTCGCCCCAGGCGTTGGCCAGCAGGACGGCGGTGCCGTTGGCGTTGATCCGGTCCAGGTAGCGCGCCGGGGAGCGGGTGTCCGCCCAGCGGACGACCTCGGGCAGGTCGCGGTTGGCGGCGAGGTCGTCGAGCACCCGGCTGAACTCGGGGCTCCGGCGGCCGGTCGGGGCCTGGATCCCGGCGAGCACGGCGGCCGCCTGGAGGTGCCGGGTCTGCCCGCTGTACAGCGAGTCGGTCAGATCGGCCCAGCCGCTCAGCGAGGCGACGGCCTTGATCCGCGGGTCGAAGGCCGCGCCGAGCAGGGTGAGGCCGCCGCCCAGCGAGAGCCCCACCATGCCGACCCGCTGCGGGTCCGCCGGGGCGTTCGCGAGGGCCCAGTCGATCACCGTGGAGATGTCGGCCACGTCCTTCGGCCCGGCGACGTCGACCTCGCCGCCGGAGCCCCAGAAGCCCCGCACGGTGTAGGTGACGACGACGTACCCGGCGGCGGCCAGCGCGCGCCCCTGCGCGACGTACTCCAGGTCGTTCTGCCCCCAGCTGGCCGGCTGCACCACCAGCGGGTACCGCCCCTGCGGGTCGGCGCCCGGCGTGCCGGGTGCCGGGGTGAACACGTCGGCCTTGAGGACGACGCCGTCCTTCGCCGGGATGTCGGCCAGCCGGAACGACCCGACGCCGAACGCCGACGCCGCCGCGGCGGGCGGGGAGTCCGCGGCCGCGGCGGGCTGCGCGACGGCGGCCCCACCGAGGACGAGCGCCGCCGCGAGGACGGT
The DNA here is from genome assembly GCF_040643935.1 of Kitasatospora sp. NPDC047058. Taxonomy (NCBI): domain Bacteria; kingdom Bacillati; phylum Actinomycetota; class Actinomycetes; order Kitasatosporales; family Streptomycetaceae; genus Kitasatospora; species Kitasatospora sp. NPDC047058. The sequence goes on from NZ_JBEYVJ010000617.1 coordinate 1,710, forward strand.
GCTCGCCGTCCGGCGTCCACGGCTGGGGCGGGGTCGTTCCATCACTGCTGCTCCATCTGTTCTCGGACCGCTCGGTCCCCTCCGGGACCGCCCGGACCACGTGATCCACTCGGCCGGGAGCCAGGAGCCTAACGATCTGACGGCTTTTCAGGGGAGCGGCCGATCAGCCAAATTACTGGCCGGTAATGCACCTTCGGTGACATTTTCGCCACCACCCGGCCCCGCCGCCGGCGCAGGCCGCCCCATCTGGCGCGTCACGCCCCGTAGCGGTTTACTGGGAGTGAGCAGGGCAGGAGACGGAGGCCCGGCGATGGAATGTCCCCATGAACCCGGATTCCACGCTGAGGTCCGCGAGCGCTACGCCGTCGCCGGAGCGGAGATCGCCCGACTGCTGCGCGCCGTGCCCGAGGACCAGTGGAACGCACCCACTCCCTGTCGGGACTGGGACGTGCACACCCTGGTGAACCACCTTGCCGCCCAGCACCTCTGGGTGTGCCAGGCGGCCGCCGGCTACACCCCGGCGCAGATCGGCCGCCGCTTCGAGGGCGACGTCCTGGGCCGCAACCCCCGCGGCGTGTGGGCGATGGCCGTGGGCACCGCCATGCGCGCCCTCAACCTCCCCGGCGCCATCGACCTGCTGGTCCACCTCCCCTACGGGATGCGCGACCTCGGCGGCTACGCCCGCGAGCTCACCGCCGAGACCTTCGTGCACGGCTGGGACCTCGCGCGCGCCCTCGGCGAGAGCGGCCGCATGCCTCCGGGCGCCGCCGGCTACGCACTGGCGGAGTTCCGGGGCTACCGCAACCTCGCCGGCACCGGGCGCTTCGACCCCCCGCTCCCGGCCCCGCCTGGCGCCGACGCCCAGAACCTCCTCCTCGCCCTCACCGGCCGCGACTCCCTCTGGTCCGCCGAGCGCCTCTGACACCGCCGGCTCCCCCGGCCCGGACGCCACCGCCGTCCGGGCCTCTTTCGGACCACCGCCCGTCACGCAGCGTGGATGTCCGGCGTGCCGGGAGTGAGGGCTGTGGTGCGGGCCACCGCGGACCCGGCCCCCACCCGGCGGTTCCTGCACCGCCCGCCGACCGGCCGTCACACCCCGTCGACGATGTGCGCGGCCTCACAGCACCAATCGTGTGGCGCGGACCACTTCCGGACGGTGTTCGATCTTGAAAAAGCGGATATATGCCTTCAAATCCACCCAATTCCTTGATCCTTACGGCCGGTAACACCACCCTGACGTGCCCAAACCTGCGAATCCTTGAAACCCCCACACCACCCCCGTAACTTCGAACCCGTTGCACCGAGCACACCGCC
>NZ_JBEYVJ010000618.1:0-3015 GCF_040643935.1 Kitasatospora sp. NPDC047058
GGGGGGGCCGCCCCCCCCCCCCCCCGGACCGCGCCCGGGCCTGACGGGAGAGATGTTCCCGGAACGCGCCTAACGGTCGGTCAACACCCAGGGCGTCCAGGGCCGTTGATGGCCCGGCGCTCCCGGTCAGCGCTCCCGGTCAGCGCTCCGGGTCCGTGCAGGCGGGGTCGGCGGCGGCCTGGACGAGGTTGCGTTCCAGGCGCTCCAGGGTGCTCAGGGCGGCGGCGCACTCGTCGGCGGAGAGGCCTGCCGTGACGAGTTCCTCCAGCCGGCTCCAGCTCTGCTCGACCTCGCGGCGCAGGGCGTGGCTGGCGGCGGTGGGTTCGACGAGCGAGGCGCGCTTGTCGGTGGGATCGGGGCGGCGCCGGACGAAGCCGGCCTGCTCCAGGCGCTGCACGGTGCGGGTCATGGTGGCGGCGTCGGAGTCCAGCAGCCGGACCAGGTCGGTCTGGCGCCGCGGGCCGAGCTCCCACAGGTGCATCATGACCAGCTCCTGGCCCGGGTGGAGGCCGATGCGGCGCAGCAGTTGCCCGGCGAACATGCGGTGCAGGCGGGCGAGGCGGAAGATCGCGTGGCTGATCGGCCCGCCCCCGGCCGCGGCCGGCACCGGGACGCTGGTCACCTGCCCGGTCCCCTCGGGGCCCTGCCCGGTCTCTCCTGTGGTCCCTGTCATTCCATCCTCACTTCCTGTCTGATCATCCAACCCTACCGTCCGGCACCCGACTCCGGCCGCTCATTCGGGCGCCGTCCCACAGATGCGCAGGTGAACAGTGTGTGATGCAGGTCACATGTCGCTCCGGAATGGGTCGATGCGATTTACTTGTTCGGACAGGTATCGGCTCTGAAGGCCCCGCCCCCCGGGGCCACGGAGCAGCACTCCGAGCAAGGGAACGACCATGACCACCGCATTCGACCCGATCGTCCTGGGCGGCAAGCGCCTGGCCAGCCGCGTCGCGATGGCGCCGATGACCCGCAGCCGCGCGTACGGCCCCGGCGCGGCGCCGACCGACCTGATGGCCACGTACTACGCGCAGCGCGCCGGCGCCGGCCTGATCGTCACCGAGGGCATCCAGCCCTCGCCGGTCGGCCAGGGCTACCCCGACACCCCCGGGCTGCACACGGCCGGGCAGGTGGCGGCGTGGCGGACGGTGACCGACGCCGTGCACCGCGAGGGCGGCGTGATCTTCGCGCAGCTGATGCACACCGGCCGGATCGGCCACCCCAGCCTGCTGCCCGACGGCCTGGTGCCGGTCGCGCCGTCGCCGGTGGCCGCCAAGGGCCAGGTCTTCACCCACGAGGGGCCCAAGGATTACGTGACCCCGAAGGAGCTGGACGAGGCGGAGATCCGGCAGACGGTCGCCGACTTCGCCACCGCGGCGCGCAACGCCGTCGAGGCCGGGTTCGACGGCGTGGAGATCCACGGCGCCAACGGCTACCTGATCCACCAGTTCCTCGCCCCCGGCAGCAACCGGCGCACCGACGACTGGGGCGGCGGCACCGAGGGCCGGATCCGCTTCGCCGTCGAGGTCGCCACCGCGGTGGCCGAGGCGATCGGCGGCCACCGCGTGGGCCTGCGGATCTCGCCCGGGAACCCCTACAACGACATCGCCGAGGAGAACCCGGGCGACGCCTACGAGGCGCTGCTGGAGCGGCTCGGCGGCCTGGACCTCGCCTACCTGCACCTGCTGGAGGGCCCGGACAGCACGCTGACCGCACGCCTGCGCAAGGCCTGGCCGGGCACGTTCGTCCTCAACCCGTTCACCCATCCGGAGGTCACCGGCCCCGACGCGGTGCGGCTGGTCGAGGACGGCAGCGCGGACATGATCGCCTACGGCGCGCTGTTCCTGGCCAACCCCGACCTCCCGGCCCGGCTGGCCGCCGGTGGCCCGTTCAACACCCCGGACCCGGCCACCTTCTACGGCGGCGACCACCGCGGCTACACCGACTACCCCGCCCTCACCTCCTAAGCGGCGCGGCCGCCCCGGCGGCCGCACAGTGAACGCGTGCCCCTCCCCTCGCCCCCTCCCCCCCTGGAGTCCCTGATGTCCCGAGCGATCACCTTCTCCGAGTACGGCGCCCCCGAGGTGCTGCGGCTGTCGGAGGTCACCCCGCCAGAGCCCGGCCCCGGCCAGGTCCGGATCCGGGTGCGGGCCGCATCCGTGAACCCGCTCGACATGAAGATCCGGTCCGGCCTGATGGCCGGCCGCGGCCCGGACGCCTTCCCGGTGATCCCCGGCCTGGACGCGGCCGGCGTCGTCGACGCGGTCGGCGAGGGAGCCGACGCGGCCGTCGGGGACGAGGTCCTCGGCTCCACCGTGGGCGGCGCATACGCCGAGTACGCCCTGTTGGAGCGGCCGGTGGCCAAGCCCGACGCGCTGTCGTGGGAGGTCGCCGCCTCGCTGGTCACGGTCGGCCGGACGGCGTCCCGGGTCCTCGGGCAGCTGGGCGTGCAGGCCGGCCGGACGCTGCTCGTGCACGGCGCCGCCGGCAGCGTGGGCGTCATCGCGGTGCAGCTCGCCGCCGCCCGCGGCATCACCGTGGTCGGCACCGCCGCCGAGCGCGACCTGGAGCGGGTCACCGCGCTCGGGGCCACCGCGGTCCGCTACGGGGACGGCTGGGCGGAACGGGTCGGGGCGGCCGCCCCCGACGGCGTGGACTTCGTCTTCGACGCCTCCGGAGCCGGCGTGCTCCCCGGCTCCGTCGCCCTCGTCGGCGATCCCGGGAAGGTCATCACCATCGCCGACATGGCCGCCGCGCAGCACGGCGTCCGCTTCAGCGCCGGCGGCCCGGAGCAGGGCGGGGACTCCCTGCCGGAGCTGGTCCGGCTGGCCGCCGCCGGCCGGCTCGCGATGCCGGTCTGGCGCACCTACCCGCTGGCGGAGGCCGCCCGGGCCCATGCCGACCTGGAGGCCCACCGCAACCGGGGCAAGGCCGTCCTGCTGCCCTGACGTCCCTTCCCGGTGCCCTTGGGGCGGTTGACGGCGCGGACCCGGCACCGGTCGCGACACACGTCGC
>NZ_JBEYVJ010000619.1:0-3011 GCF_040643935.1 Kitasatospora sp. NPDC047058
TGCGGCAGATCATCTACCGCTTGTGGCAGATAGGGGGTCCGTCATGTCGTACAGGCACGAGCAGTTCGTCGCCGCGGCGATCGCCCGCCGCCAGCGGGACCGTGATCCACAGCACGGGGTCCAGCGTGAGCTTGCCGCCGCCGAGGTCGGCCACCGGGTTGGCGTTGCCGAGGACGCTCCCGAGCAGGTCCCCGAGGCCGCCCTCCCCGACGCCGACACCGAGCACCGACAGGCCGTAGTCGGCGGAGACCCGCGTCCAGACGCCCACCAACAGCATGACGACGGCCGAGGCCGCACCCAGCCGGACGGCGTGCCGCCACGGCTTCGTCCCGCGCGGCGAGCGGTACGCCGTGAGGATCCCGGCCGCGAGCATCAGCACGGCGGCCAGCGGCAGCAGCCACCAGGCCCGGGCGTCCTGCTCGGCGAGCTTGCCGAGGCTGATGGTGGCCTCCTGCCCGTCCGACCCGCGCAGCACCTCGGCCAGCGGCTTGGGCACCGGCAGGCCGACCGCGCCGACCAGCTGTCCGTGCCACTGTCCGCCGAGCCCGACGCCGAAGGCGAGCCAGACCAGGTTGGGCAGGGCCAGCAGCAGGACGGCCGCGGTCTGCCGGGCGTTGCCGTGCACGATCGCGGTGAGCAGCCCGGCGACCAGCCCGATCACCACGTAGGCGAGCAGCACCATCAGCATCGCGAACGCGGCCGGCCGGACGGCCTGCTGGAACGGCACCAGGCGGCGCGGGAGCGGCGCGCGGCGGGAGACCGCGAAGGTGGCCGCCAGGACCACCAGCAGCCAGAGCAGGCCGAGGCCGATGGTGCTCGACGCCTCGGCGTGGAAGCCGACCTCGGGGGTCAGGCCGAGGGCGCCGCCGAGCTGCTCGACGAGGTCGTTGCCCAGGGGGACGGTGAACGTGTGCCGGGCACCCAGGGTGAGCAGCACCAGCGCCACCACCCAGACGGCCGCCGTCCGGGCGATCCGCCCGAGCAGTTCGCCGCCGTGGGCGACGGCCCGGAAGCGCAGCTGGCGCAGGAACACCTCGGCCATCACGAGCGCGCCGGCCAGGCCGACGGTCAGCGGCATGGCGACGATCCCGGCGTCCACATGGGCGAAGAAGCCCGCACCGCCGTCGAGTCCGACCTCGCCGCCGACGGCCAGCGCCAGCGTGGCGGCCAGGATGGACGGGAACCCGCCGCCCGGGAGCGCGTCGGCGCCCGCCGCCCAGAGGCCGAGTGCGGCGACCGCCGCCATCGCGGCCAGCCCGGCCAGGACGACCGCGAGCGCGTCCAGCCAGCCGCGCAGGACGCCGGGCGGTCCGGCCGCCGTGGTGGGGGGCTCCGGGTGCATACGGGCTCCTGTGGACTCGGGTACCCCCCTCGCGTCTGCCTCCAGGTTGGCCCAGGACGCGCCACCGCGCGCTGTGTGCGCCGGGCGACCGTCACCCCACCTGCTGTTGCGGCCGTCGGGCCGCCGGGGCAGAAATGGAATCCGGTGGGGGAGCCTGATCGGGCCGGGCGCTTCGCCGGCCGCCTGCGAAACGGAGCCTCGATGAGTTCCCAACCGCCCCCGTCCGGCCCCACGGGCCCGTTCGGACCGCCGTCCGGTCCCCCCTCCGGCCCGCCCTCCGGTCCGCCGTCCGGCCCGCTCGCCGGGCCGCCCTCGGGCGGGCACCAAGGCCCCCCGTCCTCTCCCCCGTCCGGCCCCTCCGGCCCGGGCGGTTCCTCGGGCGGAGCACCCGGCGGTGCGCCGGGCGGGCGGCCGACGCCGTGGTGGCGTTCGGGCAAGAAGCTGGCGCTGGCCGGGGGCACCCTGGCGCTGGCGGTGGCGGCCACGGTGCTGATCGTGAACAGCACCAACAGCAGCAAGCCCAGTGAGAACATCATCCCCACCGGCAACGAGGTGGCCGCCCAGTCGTCGAGCGAGACCGGGCCCGCGCCGTTCACCCAGTCGGTCGAAACGGCCGCCGTGATGGCACCGGCGCCGACCTCGGCTCCCGCCTCACCGGCCGCCGGGGCCACGGCGACCGGCCTGCACAGCGTGCAGGGCTCGTCGGCCGGGCTCTACGCGGGGACGATGTCCAAGCCGGCCTGTGACACCGAAAAGCTGATCTCGATGACCTCGACCGGGGACACCGGCCGGGCCTGGTCCTCCGCCCAGGGGATCCAGCAGTCCGCCATCCCGGGCTACATGCGCTCGCTGACCTCGGCCTACCTGCGGGTGGACACCCGGGTGACCAACCACGCCTACAAGGGTGGCGCGGCGGTCGCCTACCAGTCGGTGCTCCAGGCGGGCACGGCCGTCCTGGTGGACTCCCAGGGCGTGCCCCGGGTGCGGTGCGGCTGCGGCAACCCGCTGAAGCCGCCGGTCCTGGTGCCGGACGCGAAGTACACCGGCAAGACCTGGACGGGCTTCCAGCCGTCCGCACTGATCGTCGTGGTGGCGGCGCCGCAGCCGGTGAAGGAGTTCATCCTGGTGAACGTCGCCACCGGCGGCTGGTTCGCCCGGGTGACCGGGCAGATCAAGGTGGAGGACCGGACGGTCCCGCCGCCCAAGGAGCTCGCGCCGGGCATTCCGCCGGCCGAGCCGATGAAGCCGGCCTCGCCGTCGGGGTCGGGCCCGGCCTCGGGCAGCACCTCGGCCACCACGTCCGGCTCCGGTTCCGCCTCGGGCTCCACCGGTCCGTCGTCCGGCTCGGCCTCGGCCTCCACCTCCTCCGGCAAGCCGTCGGGGCCGTCCTCCTCGGCGAGCACCGCCACCTCCACGCCCACCACGGCCACGGCCACGGCCACGCCGTCCTCGGCCACCGCGAAGCCGACCACCGCGACGGCGACCGCGACCACCGCGACGGCGACGGCCACCACGGCGACGGCCACGACGACGACCACCGGGACGAGTACGGCGACCGGCACCACGACGGCGGCGACGGCGGCCTGCGCCACCGTCCTGCCCTCGACGCTCCCGCCGTGCCCGACCGCGTCGGGGGGCGGGTCCAGCTAGGGGCCGTCCGGCGGCGGGC
>NZ_JBEYVJ010000620.1:0-3010 GCF_040643935.1 Kitasatospora sp. NPDC047058
GAGGCGGGGCCACTCGTTCCAGACGGCTGGACTTCTGGTCAGAACGGCCGACAGCAGATCGCCCGCGTACAGGTCGCCCTCGGCCATCGGGTCGTCCCGCAGAACCTCCAGCGCGAGCGGCAGAAGGTGCGCGAGTCCCACGTCCTGCCCGATCAATAGACGCATGTCCTCGACGGTCAGCCGGCCGATCGGCCGACGCCGAAGGGCATGCACCGTCGTAACAAGGCGACTTGCATCGGCCGACGGGGCCGGCCAGACGTCGCGCTCGAGCTCCTCCAGGGAGCGGTCACGGGCCATGGGTCGAGTCACCGGCCGATCGTCCCACGCCGCGGATCCGTTGCATGTTGCTCGGTGGCGGCGATCGGTAGGGCGCGCTCCGTCGAGCCGGAGGTGAAGGTGGAGGAGTTCACGTCGCCAGTGTCGTCCTGGCGAAGCGTCGCCTCCTCCCGGAAGAAGCGCTTGCCGACCAGGTATCCGTGCTCCTGCATCGCATGGATCCGCTTCCGGGATGCCCAGATGGTGGTGAGCCCGAGGCGCTTCTCGCAGAGGCGGACGTGGCACAGCTCCGGCAGTTCCGGTGCGGTCACGCCGTATCTGGCATCCAATGCTTCGGTGATGCCGGTCACGACCTTGCAGAAGGCCGATACGGATCGGGATTTGCGCATCCGGTAGGCCATGATGCACGCCGATGCGATGATCTCGGGTTCCTCGTGGTCCATCCGCGCGAGGACCTGCCGGCGGTGGGCCGCGCGCAGGCCCGAGACGAACTGTTCCCTGTCCCACGGCTTCCTGGCGATGTCCAGGATGACGATTCGGTCGAGTCCCCGGTGGAGCAGGGGGAAGACCGGGATGTTGTCGGCAGAGCCGCCGTCACGGAGGATCCTTCCGCCGTACCGGAGTCCGGGCATCATCCCGAGGGGGAGGGAGGCGCTGGCCACGGCAATGGTGAGGGAGCTCGCCAGGTCCTCGATCGGCAGGTAGCGGGCAGTCAGCGTCGGCCGCTTCGACGGGGTGACCCTTCCGGAGCCGACGTCCATGACCCGCTCGTAGGCCCACATGGTGGCGCGGCGGGGAGGGTAGTACTCGACGTTCGAGTAGTCGAATATGCGCTCCGCGACCGCCACGGTGGCGAACGCCTCCGGGGCGTCCTGCCGCGCCTGTGGTGCGCCGGAGGTGGCCTCGGCGATCCGGGCGTGCAGCCGGGTGTGGAACATCGTCAGTCCGCGGCCGTCGACGAATCTGAAGATCGCCGGCGCCTTCGTCAGAACGGCGTAGACCAGGAAGAAGAAGGCGTAGGCGCTGTACCGGAAGGCGTCGGATTCCGGGCCGTAACCGAACCGGCCCGCGAGGCCCACGTATCCGAAGGTGGAGAGCAGTGCCGGAGTGAAGCCGATGGAGTACGTGGAGAACTGGCTCCACGGGTTTCGCTGGTGGACCGGAATGGCCGACTCGGTGTCGGTGAACAGCTGCCCGATCATTCCGCCGAATCTGGATTGCCGGAAGAGGGCGTACTGCAGCATCCACGGCACCAGGAGGATCCAGCAGGTGCTGCGGATCGCGATGCCGACGGGGTTCGGACGGTAGAACCTACGGAAGCTGACCCGGTGGGCCCAGTAGGCGTACAGCTCCTCCGGGGTCAGGTGTCGCAGCAGCATGGCGTTGAGCGTTCCGACCGACGTGCCGCTGACGACTCTCGGGCGGAAGCCCGCCTCGGCCGCTGCTTTGAGGAAGCCCGCCTGGTACGCGCCGCGGAAGCCGCCGCCGGAGAGCACCAGCCCGACCCGCTCCCCCCGCCCGGGGCGTGATCCCGACGGGTCCCGGGAGCCGGGTCCGGCCTGGGCGTCTTCGGTCTCCTCGGACATGGGGGCGATGCTGCCACAGCGCGATGCCTGGCAGGGCCAAGTGCACTATTTCGCAACTGAGCTGACGCACATTTGATTTTGCGTGTGACCGCCAGACGGTCGGACTCGTAAGGCCACCTCGCGCCGGCCCTCGTGGTCGGTGGCGAGGTGGCGAGGTGGCGAGGTGGCGAGGTGTCGAGAAGCGGAGGCGCGCGGAGTAATGCGTGCCCCCATGGCGCCCCTGCGTGCTCTTGACGTGCCATCACCGAGGGATGGAGCGTCGTGCAAAACCGCGTAACCGACTTGGTGGGGGAGGGCGTCATAGCGCTACGGTTCGTGCTGGCCGTCCAGGGCCCCGGCATCGAGCTCCTGGCGGAGATCGGCACGACCTTTCATCTCCAAGGCCGCTGAGTCCCCGGGCTGAAATTCTGCAAACGCGTGCAAACGCATTGAGGGTCGACCCGGTTACTCCCTATCGTCGACCCGTCGCCCACAGTGACGGTCCGGGTCATCGGCTCCGGATGTGGGCGGCGAGTCGGGGCGGCCCCGGCCGGTGTGCGCAGCGGAGCGTGCCTGGCTGCGGCCCAGTCCTCCTCCCGGGATCCGTGAGGGCGGCATCACAGCGACGACAAGGAGGTCGGTATGAACATCGACGGAGGACACGGCGGCGGAGGTTCCGGCGGCGGCGAGGGAGACGGGCACCCGGGCACCCCGTGGACGCCACCGTCCGACCCGCCGTCACCCGACGGAACGACGCCGCCCGGGGACGGGGACACCGCAAGTGACGCTCGCATCCGAGCAGGAGGGCCGTCCCGCGCCGGGGCGGTCCTTCCCCGTCCCCGATTCCTGGGCGTCGGCCTTCGTCGCCGTGCCGCGCTCGCTGTTCCTGCCGGACCTGGTGTGGGCGCACGACATGACCACCGGGAACAGCCGGCCCGTCGACCGGACCGCGGACGAGCCGGGCTGGCTGGCGGCCGCGGCCGCGGACATCCCGATCGTCACCCAGTGGGACGACGGCGCGCACCAGGGCGCTGAGCCCGGCACGGTGCCGACCAGCTCCGCCTCGATGCCGTCGCTGGTCGCCTCGATGCTCGGCGACCTCCAGGTCGAGCCGGGGATGCGGGTGATGGAGCAGGGCACCGGCACCGGCTGGAACGCCGCGCTGCTCG
>NZ_JBEYVJ010000621.1:0-3008 GCF_040643935.1 Kitasatospora sp. NPDC047058
GGACGAGGTCGGCCTTGGCGCAGACCGCCGGGTCCGGGCCGGTGGAGCAGACCTGGTCGTCGGAGGTGAGCAGCGCGATCTTCGCGTCCCGGGCGGTCTGGACGACCTGCGGGCCGACCGCCGGGTCGGGGACGACGACGATCACGCCGTTGGTCTTCTGGGCGACGGCCGCCTGCACCTCGCTGACGGTCTTGTTGGCGTCGTTGCCGAGGTTGACGACCTTGAGGTCGATCCCGAGCTCGGCGGCCTTCGCCTTCGCCCCGGCCGCCTCGCCGACGAAGTACTCCTGGTCGCCCTGCTTCTGCAGGTAGGTGATGGAGACCTTCCCGCTCACCGGGGCGACCGAGGAGGCGCCCGTGGTGGACTCCTGGCCGGTGGAACAGGCGGTGGCGGTCAGGCCGAGGGTGAGCAGGACGCCGGCGGCGGCGCGGCCGCTGGTGCTTCGGATCATGGGGGAAAACGCTCCTCTGTGCGGCTGAGCGCAGCTGTGCGATATGTGATCAGAAACGAACGCGTTTCAACGCGATGTGAAATATCACATGCCGTAAAGACCTCTCGTCAAGCCACTTGTCGCACCGAGATCAACCTGTGACGCACCACGGCACGCAAGGGCCGCCGCCGTGCCACCACTGCGCCACCGGGCCCGATCCGGCGTCACCGGCAGTTCCGTGCACGGCACTTGAGTGCGGCTCCGGCGTGTGTCTATGCTGCGTTGCTTTCTGTTGGGCGTTCAAACAGAAACAAACGGCAGTGGACTGCCCTCCCCCAGCGGGCTGCCGATCCCCCACACCCCACCTGCGCACCTTGGAGTGCCCATGCGTCCACGCACGCGCCCAGCCCTGCCCGGTCACCGGCCCCGCCGCCCGTCCCGCCGCCTGTCCCGCGGCGCCTCCCACGCGCTCGTCGCCCTGGCCCTCGCCGCCTCCGGGCTCGGCACCGTCGTCCTCGGCGCGGCCACGCCCGCGGCCGCGCTGGACAACGGACTCGCCCTCACCCCGCCGATGGGCTGGAACTCCTGGAACACCCTGGGCACCGGGGTCACCCAGCAGGAGGTCGTCCAGACCATCGACTTCATGGCCGCGAACGGGCTGGTCCAGGCCGGCTACAACACCGTCACCATCGACGACGGCTGGTCGCTCGGCCACCGCGACGGCCAGACCACCGACCTGGTCAAGAACGCCGACGGCGCGATGCAGCTCTACGACGCCAACCGCAACCCCGTCAGCGGCACCGACGGCACCGGGTTCGACCTGACCACCGGCCACCTCGTCCCCGACCCGGGCCGCTTCCCCGCGCACACCGTCGACGGGCGGACCCTGAACGGGATCCAGTACCTGTCCTGGTACGCGCACAGCAAGGGCATGAAGTTCGGCCTGTACGCCACGGACACCTACACCACCTGCCAGGGCCGGCCCGGCAGCCTGGGCCACGAGTCCACCGACGCCGCCGACTTCGTCGCCTGGGGCGTCGACTTCGTCAAGTACGACGACTGCCCGTACGGCCCGCAGATCATCGGGCCCGACGGCCACAACTACTGGACGCAGGGCGAGGGACGGGAGCTGACCCGGTCCATGTACGCCCGGGTGCGCGACTTCCAGCAGGCGCTCGACGCCGCCTCCGCCGCCCAGGGCCGCCCGCGGGTGGCCCTCAGCGTCTCCGCCCAGCCGGTGCACACCGGCGTCCCGTACCTGCTGGCGGGGGACGACCCGGCCCGCACCGACCCGGTGGTCGTCGCGGCCGGCACGCCCGCCCGCCAGGCGCCCGGCTACGCCCCGACCGGGGTGTGGTGCGGCCAGGTGGCCAACCTGTGCCGGATCGGCGGCGACCGCGGACCGGACCTCGAAGGCGTGCTCCACAACGGGCAGTTGCAGACCGCACTGCAGTACCCGGGCAACGTCCGGCCGGGCAGCTGGAACGACATGGACATGATGTTCGCGGGCTGGCAGAACCCCTACGGCGTGTACGGGGTGACCGACACCTGCACCTGCCACAAGCCGATGAGCCTCACCGAGTCGCGCAGCGAGATGTCGATCCTCGCCATGATGGCCTCCCCGCTCATCTCCGGCGCCGACCTGCGCACCGCCGCCGACTCCGTGCACACCCGCGACGGCCTCACCTGGTCCACCGGCATCACCGCCGACCAGCTCGCCGTCTACAAGAACACCGACGTCATCGCGATCGACCAGGACGCCCTCGCCAAGCCCGCCACCCTCGTCGGCAACCCGCCCAACAGCAGCACCGCGCCGGTCGTCCTCAAGCGCCGCCTCGCCGACGGCGACACCGCCGTCCTGCTGGTCAACCAGGACCCGGCCGCCTACCGGAGCATCTCCACCACGCTCGCCGACCTGGGCCTGACCGGCCCCGGCTACTCCGCCAAGGAGCTGTGGACCGGCGCCGGCGGCAACATCACCGGCACGCTCGCCGCCACCGTGGAGCCGCACGGCGTCGCCCTGTACCGGCTCAAGCCGCTGCCCACCACCGTCCCGGCCACCGTCATCGGCGACGGCCGCTACCACGGCCTCGGCGCGGGCGGCACCGGCGGCCAGACCCTGGAGGTCCGGGGCACCTGCAGCGCCCCGGACGGCTCGGTCACCGACGTCAACACCTGGTGGAGCACGCACACCTCGGAGCAGTGGAACTTCGCCGCCAACCCCGACGGCACCGTCCGCATCACCGACAACTGCGCCACCGGCACCCAGAACCACGGCACCCTGACCGGCCCGGCCGCGCCGGGCGGCCCCGCCTGGGTCCTGAACGGCTACGACCCCAACAGCACCTACCAGAAGTGGCGGGTCGTCCAGAACACCGCCACCGGCGCGCTGACCATCACCAACGTGGCCACCGGGCTCGTCCTCGACGCCCCGCAGGCCGCCGCCACCTCCCCCGTCGTGCTCAGCCGGCCCGACGGATCGGCGGCCGGGCAGGCCTGGACGCTGCTCTCCTGACCGCCCCCGCGCTCCCCCGGCTCCGCGGCCGCACTGTCGCCGTACCCGGGCCGCCCCGGCCGT
>NZ_JBEYVJ010000622.1:0-3008 GCF_040643935.1 Kitasatospora sp. NPDC047058
CTACCGCGGCGCCGCCGCCCGGGCCTCCGCGGTCCCGGAGCCGGCCCAGGCGCCGGTCGAGCCAGGGCTGTGGCTCGCCGCGTTCACCGAGGCAGTGAACGGCCAGACCCCGTCCACCGGCGAGGCCGGTCACACCAGCGAAGAGCAGGCAGAGAAGGGCGAGCAGTGATTCAGCAGCGCACCAACATGGACTGGATGCTCAAGGACCTCGCGGACAGCGTCCCGTTCACCCGGCAGGTCATCGTGCTCTCCGCCGACGGCCTGCGGATGGCGCAGCACGGCGGCGACCCGGACGCGGCCGACCGGCTCGCCGCCGCCTGCGCCGGCCTGCAGAGCCTGGCCGCCGCCGTCGGCAACGAGTTCCCGCACGGCGACGGCCGGATGAGACTGGTCGTCATCGAGATGGGCGGCGGCTTCTTCTACCTGATGGCGGCCGGTGCCCGCGCCTACCTCGCCGTGCTGGCCGACGACGGCGTCGACGCCGGCCTGATGGGCCAGCGGATGCGTGACCTGGTCGCCCGGATCGGCGAACACCTCACCACGCCCCCGCGCAACGGCGGGCAGGTCGCATGAACTCAACCGACCGGGACTGGGACGACGGGACCGACCCCGAGCGTCTCTACGTGATCACCCGCGGCCGCAGCGGCCTGCCCGAGCAGACCACCTTCGACCTGGTGACGCTGATCGTGTCCCGGGCGGAGCCGGCGCCGACCATGCAGCCGGAGCACGCGGCGATCCTGCGGATCTGCGGTGCGCCGCTGTCCGTCGCGGAGATCTCCGCCTACCTCGGACTGCCGGTGAGCGTCGTCACCGTCCTGCTCGCCGACCTGCTCGACGAGCACCTGATCGAAGCCCGTGCCTGCGTCCCGCAGGCGATCCTCCCCGACCGCGCCCTGTTGGAGGCGGTGATGCATGGACTCCAGAAACTGTGACACCGTGACGGGCCCGCCGGTGGCGGACCTGCTGCCGGACACGGCCGCCATGGCGGTCAAGGTGGTGATCGTGGGCGGCTTCGGCGTCGGCAAGACCACGATGGTCGGCTCGGTCAGCGAGATCCGTCCGCTGACCACCGAGGAGACGATGACCCAGGCCGGCGTCGGCGTCGACGACCTCGCCGGGATCGAGCGCAAGACCTCCACCACCGTCGCGATGGACTTCGGCCGGATCAGCATCAACGCGGAACTGGTGCTGTACCTGTTCGGCACGCCCGGGCAGGAGCGGTTCTGGTTCCTCTGGAACGGCCTGTTCGAGGGCGCGCTCGGTGCGGTCGTGCTGGTCGACACCCGGCGGCTGGAGGTCAGCTTCGAGGTGATCGGCCGGCTGGAGGACCGCGGCGTGCCGTTCGTCGTCGCCGTCAACACCTTCCCCGAGTCGCCGAGCCACCCGACCGAGGACCTGCGCGCGGCGCTCGACCTGCCCGTCGAGGTGCCGATCGTCGCCTGCGACGCCCGGTCCCGGGAGTCCAGCCGGGACGTCCTGCTCGCGCTGATGCACCACCTGTACAACCTCTCGGCCCAGCCCGCGCGGTGACCCGCGGCCGCCCCCGGGCCGCCGTCCCGCCGCCGTACCGTTCCCGCTGCGTGAGGACCGGCGTTCGCGCCGGCCTCCGCGCGCCGACCCCGGAGACACCGTGACCTCCCCGTTCACCGACGACGCCTCCCCCACCCCGCCGCCCGGCTGCCCCGCCCACGGACTCGACGCCGCGGATCCCGACGGCCCCGGGCACCGGAGCCCCGGCGGCCACGGCCTCGCCGCCGCAGGCCTGCGGCGGATCTACGGGCCCGAGGCCGAGGCCGACCCGGCCGGCCTGTACGAGAAGCTGCGCGCCGAGCACGGCGAGGTGGCCCCCGTCCTGCTGCACGGCGACCTCCCCGCCTGGCTGATCCTCGGCCACTCGGCGAACCTCACCGCGATGCGCACCCCCTCGCGCTTCTCCCGGGACTCCCGCCGCTGGACAGCGTTCCAGGAGGGCCTCGTCGCCGCCGACTCCCCGCTGATGCCGGTGATCGCCTGGCAGCCGCTGTGCGTGTTCGCCGACGGCGCCGAGCACAAGCGGCTGCGCGGGGCCGTCACCGACAGCCTCAACCGCTTCGACCGGCGCGGCATCCGGCGTCACGTCACCCGCTTCACCGACCAGCTGATCGCCGAGTTCGGCCCCTCCGGCCGGGCCGAGCTGGTCTCGCAGTTCGCCGAGCACCTGCCGATGCTGGTGATGACCCAGCTGGTCGGCATGCCCGAGGAGTACGGGCCCCGCCTGGTGGACGCCGCCCGCGACCTGATGAAGGGCACCGAGACGGCCATCGCCAGCAACGACTACGTCGTCGCGTCGCTGCGCCGGATGATGGACCGCAAGCGGGAGTCGCCCGGCAGCGACCTGGTGTCCTGGCTGATGCAGCACCAGGCCGAGCTCACCGACGACGAGGTGCTGGAGCACCTGCGGGTGGTGCTGCTCGCCGCGAACGAGACGACCGTCAACCTGATCGCGGACACCCTGAAGATGGTCCTCACCGACGTCCGCTTCCGCGCCCACCTGTCGGGCGGCCACATGACGCTGCCCGACGCCCTGGACCAGGTGCTCTGGGACTCCGCGCCGATGTCGCTGGTCGCGGGCCGCTGGGCGACCGGGGACACCGAGCTCGGCGGGCAGCAGATCAGGACCGGCGACATGCTGCTGCTCGGCCTCGCCGCGGGCAACGTCGACCCGGTCGTCCGGCCCGACCTCGACAAGCCGCTCCACGGCAACCGTTCGCACCTCGCCTTCGGCGGCGGTCCGCACGAGTGCCCCGGCCAGGACATCGGGCGGGCCATCGCGGAGACCGGCATCGACATCCTGCTCACCCGGCTGCCCGACCTCCGGCTCGCCGTCCCGGAGGAGGAGTTGAGCTGGACGTCGGCCTGGATCTCGCGCCACCTGGTCGACCTGCCGGTCGAGTTCACGCCGCGTGCCGCGCCCCCGGCCGACCCGCCCGCCGTCGGCCCGGCCGTGCCCGCCGTGCCCGCCGTGCCCG
>NZ_JBEYVJ010000623.1:0-2993 GCF_040643935.1 Kitasatospora sp. NPDC047058
CGCTGCGCGGCCGGCTGGGCTGAGGCCGGGCACCCCCGGCCCGCCGGGAACAGCACCCTCGGCCGCGCCGCCGGTCAGAACAGCGCCTCCTGGGTGTCCGCCTCCTGCGGGCGCAGCCGGGGCCGTACGGTCACGCCCGCGGTGGCGCGGCCGGGTGCCGGGGTGAGCGTCCAGCCGGTGAGCAGGCGGGTGTCGAGCAGCAGCGGTTCGGCGTCGTCGGGCTGGTCGAGCAGCAGGTAGCGCCCGATCGGCGGGCGCAGCGTCCCGGCGACGACGGCGCCGTCGGCCAGCGCGTCGATCTGCCCGTAGGCGGCCGGGGCGCCGTCGGCCAGGCCGTAGAGGGCGACGTGGTCGGTGACGGGGTGGCCGGGGAGCAGTTCCACCGCGTGCCCGTCCAGCAGCCGGTGGGCCCGTTCGCGGGCGTCGGTGAGGACGGTGCGGCGGTGCGCGGCGTCGCCGTGCCGCCACCAGCGCTCGGTCTTGGCCTTGCCGGTGAACCGCTCGCGGGCCAGACCGGAGGCGGCGACGGTGAGTTCGGCCCGGCGGACGGCCGGGAGGCTGCCGCGGGCGGCGAACGTCCAGGCGAGCGCACCCTGTTCGAGCAGCCGGGTGGTGCCGCGCTGCTCGCTGGTCAGCCCCACCTTCAGCAGCCCCTCGCCGAACCAGGCGAGGTAGAGGCGGTAGGTGCGCCCGTCGTCGAGGATCTGGTCCCGGGCGAGGGCCAGCCCGCGGTCGACGCTCTGGCAGGCGGGGCACTGGACGGCGCCGCCGTCCGGCTCGATGACGGCGTGGTGCGGGCAGGGCGTCCGTTCGGTGGCCCCGGGCAGCCAGGCGCCGGTGCAGCGGCGCGGTCCGGCGAGCAGCCAGCCGACCGGGGTGCCCGGCTCGGCCACCCGCTCGTGCCGCCGGTGCCCGTGGACGGCGCTCAGCAACGGGCGTCCGTCCTGCCAGTGCAGTCCGGTGGAGATCCAGCCGCCCGCCGCCGGCCGCGGTGCGTTCACGCCCACGCGCCCGCCTCCCCTCGCTCGTCGTCCGTCCGCGGACCTGCTCCGCCCGCGGAGCCGCCTCGTCCGCGGACCTGCCTCGTCCACGGACCTGCGAGGCTACCCGCCACCTCGGACAACCGGGGTGGCGGGCGGCCTCGCGGGGCCGGCGGGCGGCCGGCCCGGTCAGCGGACCAGGGTGGTCACCCGGAGGTGCGGGGCCGCGTTGATCTCGGCCTCGGTGAACCGTTCCGTGACCCACGCCTTGCGGGCGAACAGGCGGGTCTGGTCGGTGTAGTGCGGCGAGGCCGGGTCGGCGGACTCGCCGTAGGTGAGCAGGGTCCGGGTGCGCGGCCCCTGCGGCGTCAGTTCGGTGGCCATCACGAAGCTGGAGCCGTGCGGCACCGCCGCCAGGTCGGCGGGCCGGGTGCCGCCGCCCTCGCCCGAGGCGGGCCCGGCGGTGAGGACGTTGAAGCAGCCGTACCCGCCGCCGCAGCCGTTCAGCGGGATGCCCGCCCAGCGCTGGACCAGGCCGATCGGCGCGTCGACCGGGACGCCGTCGGCGGCCAGCTGCCGGACGGCGTCCGCCAGCGCGCGCTGTGCGGCCGGGTTCCCGCCGTCGATCCCGCGCGGGGTGGTCAGCGGCTGCGCCGGGTCGTACGGGACGCGCTGCCAGGCGGGCGGGCCGCTGCGGGCCAGTGCCCGCTGGAAGGCCTGCCAGAGCACGGTGCCCCGGCTGTCGGCGTCGGCCCGGGTGTCCCAGGCGGCGAGCACCGCGCAGGCGGCCCGGAGGTCGACCGCGGTGCCGTCGGTCGCGGTCGCCGTGGGGTGGCTGCGGCACATCGCGACGGCGTCGTCGCGGTACAGCTCGGCCGTGTACACGCGGTCCCCGAACATCGTGGCCTGGAGGGTGGGCAGGGTGAAGCCCGGGGCGCCGAGCCCGTCGCGGCCGGCCCGGCGGTCGGCGATCATCTGCAGGCCCAGCTGGGCGCGCGGACCGATCCGGGTGCCGTTGTCGTAGCCGGCCGGCAGGCCGGACAGCGGCGCGTCCGTGTTGGTCAGGTAGGGGCCGTTGTTCGAGTTGGCGACGGAGTCGGTGCGGCTCAGAGCCGGGTGGGCGGCGGGCCCGTGGAGGCCGGGCACCAGGGCGTCCGGGTCGCTGCCCCAGGCGCAGGCGGTGGTCGAGCCGTCGAGGACCTGCCCGAACTCCGGGGTCGGCGCGGCGCACCGGGCGGCCTGCTCGTCGGTGACGTGCGGGACGGCCGAGCTGTCGGTGAAGTACGCCGTGCCGCCGGTGTCGGTGGCGATCGTGTACGTCCAGGGCACGCCCTGGTAGGTGCGCTGGGCCTGCTTGAGCTGGTCGAGGTTCTGGGCCTTGCCGATGGCGAGCCACTCGTTCATCGAGCGCAGGTTGCCGGCGTTGGCGTCGCGCAGGGCGTAGGCGTGCTCGGTGGTCCACCCCTCGGCGAGCACCGGCCCGTACCGGGAGTCGTAGCGCGTGCGGGTGACGGTGGACACCGTGCCGTCGGCGGCCCGGACCGGGACCTGGACTCTGCGGACGGTCATCTGCTCGGCCTTGCCGTCGACCAGGTAGCGGGTCGGGTCGCCCGGGACGAGCGCGAGCCGGTAGACGGAGGCGTGCTCGGCGTAGCTGGTGGTGTGCGTCCAGGCCAGGCCGCGGGTGTGGCCGATCTCGACCAGCGGGGTGCCGTAGAGGCCCGCGCCGGCGACGTCCATGACGCCGGGGACGGTGAGCTGGACCTGGTAGAAGCGCTCGCTGCCGGCCCAGGGGAGGTGGGGGTTGGCCAGCAGCATCGAGGTGCCGTCGCGGGTGGCGTCGCGGCCGAGGGCCCAGCCGTTGCTGCCCAGGTCGGCGGCCTCGGCGTCGGCCCGCGCACCGTCGGCCCGCGCACCGTCGGCCCGGGCACTGCCGGACCTCACAACTGTGCGAACAGGTTTACGGCGATAGGCATAAGTATGCACTACACCGTATGAAACTCAAAAACCCCG
>NZ_JBEYVJ010000624.1:0-2979 GCF_040643935.1 Kitasatospora sp. NPDC047058
CGTCGATCAGGTTCGCCTTGGTGTGCAGGTCCTTGACCAGTGCGTAGTCGGCCTCGGCGTCGGCGACCGAGTCGTACACGCCGACATAGGCGACAAAGGTGTCCACTGCCATCGCACGGCCTCCATTGGACGAGCAGGTCAGAACGGCACGAACCGATCGCACCGTACGCGCCAGCGTAATCGCGCTCCCGCCGACCGGCGCGGGGGACGAGTCCTGCCGCCTCAGGTCCGGCTCCAGGTCACTGGGCCGTGAGGAGGGCTGCGGCGGCTGTGCGTGCGTGGGCTGCCGGGGCCGGGGTGCCGGTGATGGCGGCCGTCACGATGGCCCCTTCGGCGAGCAGGTAGACCGGTTCGGCCACCGGCAGCCCGGTGTCGTGGACCCAGAGCGCGATCTGGTCGTGGAACGCCTGCTTGTGCGAGCGGACTTCGGCGAGAACGGCCTCGGAGGACGGGGCGAGTTCGCCGAACGCGTTGATCCAGGCGCAGCCTCGGAAGCCGGGCTCCGCGAACCACCGGGCGAGCCAGTCGAAGACCGCGAGCACGCGCTCCCGCGGGTCGCCGACCTGCTCCACATGGGCGGCCAGCTGCCCGCGCCACCGTTCGTCGCGGCGCCTGAGCACTGCCACGACGAGGTCCTCCTTCGCCGCGTAGAGCCGGTAGATGCGCTTCAGCGGAAGGGCGGAGGCCGTGCGGACCTCGTCCATGCCGACCGCCTGGATGCCCTTCTCGTAGTAGAGGTGCTCCGCGGCGTCGAGCAGCACCTCGCGGTCCAGACGGGTCTGCTCCTCGGTGATCGCGGCCGGCATGCGGGACTCCTTGACGTTGAGAACGATCGTTTCCTATCGTAGGCGCCAGCGATGGAGAACGTACGTTCTCAACATGAGGAGGCCGACATGACCGAGACCCGCCCGCCGTATCCGCCGTTCACGCACGAGGCCGCCCTGCAGAAGGTGCAGGCCGCGGAGGACGCCTGGAACACCCGCGATCCCCAGCGGGTGGCCCTCGCCTACACGCCGGACTCGCAGTGGCGGAACAGGGACACGTTCGTCAGCGGCCGCGAGGAGATCGTCGCGTTCCTGACCCGCAAGTGGGAGCGCGAACAGGACTACGCGCTGCGCAAGGGCCTCTGGAGCTTCGACGGGAACCGGATCGCCGTCCGCTTCCAGTACGAGTGGCACGACGCGGACGGCCAGTGGTGGCGCAGTTACGGCAACGAGCTGTGGGAGTTCGACGAGCACGGCCTCATGCGGCGCCGCGAGGCGAGCATCAACGACGTCGCCGTCGCCGAGGCCGAGCGCCGCATCTTCGGCCCCCGGCCTGCGGACGAGCGCGGGGCGGACTTCCCCCTCCGGTAGGGCGGGCCTGCCACGGCCCCGGGGCGGCGGTTGCTCCCGGTCCAACGGGGTCAGGGCTTGAAGAGCACCTTCACCGCGCCGTCCTGCTTCTTCTGGAACATCTCGTACGCGGCGGGGGCATCGTCGAGCGGGACGTGGTGGGTGGCGAAGGTGTCGACGCCCAGCGGGTCGTCGTCCGTGAGCAGGGGGAGGATGTCGGCGGCCCAGCGGCGGACGTTGGCCTGGCCCATGCGGAGCTGGATCTGCTTGTCGAACATGGTGAGCAGCGGCAGCGGATCGGTCTGGCCGCCGTAGACGCCCGAGAGCGAGATGGTGCCGCCGCGTCGCACGATGTCGATGGCGAGGTACAGGGCGTGCAGGCGGTCGATGCCGACGTGCTCCATCATCTTGGCGGCCAGTGCGCTCGGCAGCAGGCTGGTGGCCCGGGCGGCGAGCTTCGCGCCGGGCGAGCCGTGGGCTTCCATCCCGACCGCGTCGATGACCGCATCCGGGCCGCGGCCGTCGGTGAGGCCGCGGATGACGTCGGCGAGGTCCTTGCCGTGCTCGTGGAGGTTCAGCACCTGCACGCCCCGGCGTCGCACCCGGGTGAGGCGTTCGCCGACCAGGTCGACGCCGATCACCCGGGTCATGCCCCGGTGCAGGGCGATCCGGCAGCTCATGTCGCCGATCGGCCCCAGGCCCAGGACGACGAGGCTGCCGCCCTCGGGCACGGCCGCGTACTCGACGGCCTGCCACGCGGTCGGCAGCACGTCGGAGAGGAAGACGAAGCGGTCGTCCTCGGGCCCGTGGGGCACACCGATCGGCAGGGTGTTCCCGAACGGGACGCGCAGCAGCTCGGCCTGGCCGCCGGGGACCTGCCCGTAGAGCTTGGTGTAGCCGAACAGCGAGGCGCCGGTGCCGTACTCCCGCACCTGGGTGGTCTCGCACTGCGAGTGCAGGCCCTGGGTGCAGGTGTGGCAGGTCCCGCAGGACACGTTGAACGGGATCACCACCCGGTCGCCCACGCGCACGGCGGTGACCTCGGGCCCGACCTCCTGGACGATGCCCATGGGCTCGTGGCCGAGGATGTCGCCGGCGTCGAGGAAGGGGCCGAGGACCTCGTAGAGGTGGAGGTCCGAGCCGCACAATCCGCTGGTGGTCACCTTGATGATCACATCGGTCGGATCCTCGATGGCCGGGTCGGGAACGGTGTCGACACGGACATCCCGCCTGCCGTGCCAGGTCAAGGCCTTCATGGTCACTCCTCACGTGGCCGTACCCGGGACTCGCCTTCCCGCGTCTGTCCAGGTCGTCGTCCGCAAAACGGGCCCGTCCGCCGCCGTGAGGTTGGTCCGGTCCGGTGCCGCCCGCCCGGGCGAACCCCGACCGCCCTCCCGCAGCACGGCCCGCTCCCGGTCCTGCGCCGGGCCGCCGGTGGCAGGTGGGCCGACTCCCTCCGTGCTGAGCTGAAGACCCGCTCCCCGACCCCCGGAGGAAGTCCCCGTGTCCCGTCTCCGCGCCCTGGGCGCCGTCACCGGCTGCGCCGCCCTGGCCGTGGCCCTGCTCGCCGGCACCCCTGCCACCGCCGTCGCGCCGCCACTCTCCGACCCGCGCGTCCTCGTGCACTTCGATCCCAACCTCGGTC
>NZ_JBEYVJ010000625.1:0-2975 GCF_040643935.1 Kitasatospora sp. NPDC047058
TCTCGGGGGGGCCGTGGCCCCCGCCCCACCACGTTCCGCCCCACACGCCGACGCCGCGCCACGGCGGCGCGGCACCTTCGCCCACGGCCGACATGAGCCGTCATCACTTGATCGGATGAGAGGGCGGACCATCGGCCGGTGGCGGGAACGGCGGCCGGGGGCCGCGCAGCTCGACGTAGACGGACCAGGCCACCGAGACCGCGGGGACGGCGACCACGGCGCCGATCACGCCGGCCGCGATGCTGCCGGCGAGGACCGACACCGCGACCACGACCGGGTGCAGGCTTACCGCCCAGCTCATCACCAACGGGTGGAGCAGGTGGCCCTCGATCTGGCCGATGACCACGATCAGCAGCAGGACCACGATCGCGATGACCGGGCCCCGGGCGGCGAGCGCGACGAGGGAGGCGACCAGCATCGCGATCGGTGAGCCGACCAGGGGGACGAAGGACGCGAAGAACTCGAGCACGGTCAGCGGCAGGGCGAGCGGCACGCCGAGGAAGAACAGGGCGATGCCGACCATGATCGCGTTGGTCGCGGCGACGATGAAGATGCCGCGGGTGTAGCCGGCGAAGGTCCGCCACGCCGCCCGCCCGCCGCGGTCGAGGTGGTCCGCGGCGGCGGGCGGCAGCTGGGAGGCCGTCCAGCGCCACATCCGCTCCCCCGAGTGCAGGAAGAACACCGACATGAACAGGGCCAGCGCAGCGCCCGTCGCCAGCTCGACCACCCGGCTCGCGCCGCTGACGGCCGTGCTGATCAGCGTCGAGCGGTGCGACGAGAGGAAGTCGGACACCTTGCGCTGCAGGTCGTTGAACGCCGTCGGCGAGACCCGGAACGGTGCCCCCTCCAGCAGCTTCTCCAGCCGGTCCAGGCCGCCCTGGAACTCCTTGGCCAGGCGGGAGACGTCGTCCGCCACGCTCTCGCCGATCAGCGCGAGCAGCCCGGCCGGCACCAGCAGTGCCACCGCCAGACCGGCCAGCACGGCGAGCGGGCGGGGAAGGACCCGGGCGGCCAGGTCCACCAGCGGACGGACCACCGAGGTCAGCACCAGGGCGAGGAAGCCGGCCAGGGTGATCAGGTGGAACCGCCCCAGCACCATCAGCACCAGGTACGCCGCCGCCGCGACCACCAGCATCCGCCACGCGTAGTCCGACAGCCGGCGCAGCACCGGCCCCGCGCCGCCCCCGCCCGCCGTACGGCCCCGCCCGGCCGGCCGGCGGGGGGCGGGTCGCCTCACCGGCATGCCGCACCGCCGTGCGCACCGTTCCGTGCCGCGTCCCGCGGCGCCGGGACGTCCCGTCCGCCCCGCCCTGTCCCGTCGCCGGCGGGTGGCCGGCCGGCGGAGACGGTGTCGCCGGGGGACGGGGAACAGCCGTGGGAAGGCCGGGAACTGCCGGGGCGTGAAATCGACATGAACCCTGCATAGCGGGTGAAATGCCGCACGGACTGTTCCCGCGCCGACCGGCCCCGCCCCCGGCCGGCCCTTCACCCACTTCCGGCACGCCGGGCCGCATCGGGTGCGCCCTCAGGCCGGGACGGCCGGCGAGGTCAGCCCTCGGGCTGGTCCGGCCGGGTCAGGTTGGCCCCGGTGCCGGGGTCGAAGACGTGGATCCGGGCCGTGTCGAGCCACAGCCGCAGGGCGCCGCCCTCGGCGGCCCGGGTGGCGGCGTTCAGCCGGGCGACCACGCGGTGCTCCTGCATCCCGGTGTCGGCCCGGCCGGAGTCGGCGGCGAGCTCGGCGAGCTCCTCGGTCCGGGCGGTCCCGCCCTCCTCGGCGAAGTGGACGTACACGTCGGAGCCGACGGACTCCCGGACGTCCACGGTGACGGTGCTGGTGACGCCCGCCCCGTGGTCGTCGGTCAGGGAGGCGTCCTCGAAGTCCTCGGGTCGGATGCCGACGATGACGTCGCGCGGCGCGTCCGCCCGCTCCAGCGCCTGCCGCTTCCGGTCGTCCAGCGGGAGGTCGCCCAGCGAGGTGCGCAGCCGGTTCCCCTCCAGGGTCGCCGCGAGGAAGTTCATCCCGGGCGAGCCGATGAAGCCGGCGACGAAGAGGTTCACGGGCGCGTCGTACAGGTGCTGGGGGCTGCCGACCTGCTGGACGACGCCGCCGCGCATGACGACGACCCGGTCGCCGAGGGTCATGGCCTCGACCTGGTCGTGGGTGACGTAGACGGTGGTGGTGCCGAGCCGCCGTTGCAGGGCGGCGATCTGGGTCCGCATCTGGACCCGCAGTTTGGCGTCGAGGTTGGACAGCGGCTCGTCCATCAGGAACGCCTTGGGGTCCCGGACGATGGCCCGGCCCATGGCGACGCGCTGGCGCTGCCCGCCGGAGAGGTTGGCGGGTTTGCGGTCGAGGTGCTGGGTCAGGTCGAGGATGCGGGCGGCCTCGTCCACCTTGGCCGCGATGGTCGCCTTGTCCGTCTTGGCCAGGCGCAGGGCGAAGCCCATGTTCTCGCGCACGCTCATGTGCGGGTAGAGCGCGTAGCTCTGGAACACCATCGCGATGTCCCGGTCCTTGGGGGCGCGGTCGTTGACGACCTGTCCGCCGATCCGCAGGGTGCCCTCGGTGATGTCCTCCAGTCCCGCGATCATGTTGAGGGTGGTGGACTTGCCGCAGCCGGACGGGCCGACCAGGATGACGAACTCGCCGTCGGCGATGGTGAGGTTGAAGTCCCGCACGGCGAGGGCGCCGTCCGGGTAGCGCTTGGTGATGCCGTCGAGGACGATCTCGGCCACGGTCCGCCTTCCTGGTCCGCCCGGTGGGGCGCACTCATCCCTTGACTGCGCCGGCGGTGAGGCCGGCGACGATGCGGCGCTGGAACAGCAGAACGAAGATCACGATCGGGATCGTGATGACCACGGCGGCCGCGGCGATGGAGCCGGTCGGCTGCTGGAACTGGGAGAAGCAGGGCGCCGCGCCGCACGGCCCGGGCCGGGACGACGGTCAGCTTCTCGCCGTCCGCCCGGAACCGGGC
>NZ_JBEYVJ010000626.1:0-2972 GCF_040643935.1 Kitasatospora sp. NPDC047058
CGACGCACTACCGATCTGTCACGGCCCGGCGCCCGGCCGCCGGGCGCCGGATCCGGCCGTCAGGTCGCGTAGCCGAGCACCGCCATCATGCCGCCCTCCGCGTGGTACAGGTTGTGGCAGTGGAGCATCCACAGGCCCGGGTTGTCCGCGTCGAAGTCCACCGCGAGGCTGCTCCTCGGCAGCACGATCACGGTGTCCTTGCGCGGCCCGCCGTCCGGCAGCGCGAAGGTGTGGCCGTGCAGGTGGACGGGGTGCCACATCCCGGACGAGTTGGTCAGCGTCAGCCGGACGCGTTCCCCCTCGCGCACCAGGTGGCGCTGCGAGGGATCGTACGGCCGGCCGTCGAAGGCCCAGTTGAAGCCCGACGTCCGGCCGGTGAGCCGCACGGACAGGGTCCGGTCCGGGTCCTTCGCCGGGAGGCGGGCGGCCCCGCCGGCGGTGAGCCGGGCGGTGGTCACCAGCTTGCCGGACAGCTCGGCGGCGCGGACGGCGGCGGTCGGCGCGGCGCCGTCGCCGGTGCGCAGGAGTGCGAGGGCACTCGCGTTCTTGCCCTCGGCGAGAGCGGTCAGCGGGAAGACCCCGTCCCCCGCGGTCACCAGGACGTCGTAGCGCTCGCCCATGCCGATCAGCAGGGCCTGGGTGGTGGTGTGGTCGACCGGGAAGCCGTCGGTGTGGGTGACGGTCAGCTCGTGGCCGCCGAGTGCGACGCGGAAGGCGGTGTCGCCGCCGGCGTTGATGATCCGGAGGCGGATGCGATCGCCCGGCTTGGCGGCGAAGGTCTCCGGGTTGTCGGCGGTGCGACCGTTGATCAGGTAGTAGGGATAGACCACATGGCCGGCCTCGCCGCCCAGCAGGTCGCTGGTCATCCCCGTCCCCACCCGGGACGGGCCCGCGGGCACGGCCCTCGCCGTGGTGCTCGTGCCGTGCTCCCCGTGGGCGCTGCCGGAACCCCGGGTGAGCTCGGCCAGCACGTCGTCGGGCGTGGTGCCGTCCACACCGTCGAGCCAGTCGTCCAGCACCACCACCCACTCCTTGTCGTACTGGAGGGGCTCGTGGGGGTCGTCGACGATCAGGGCCCCGTAGAGTCCGCGGTCGAGCTGGACGCCGGTGTGCGGGTGGAACCAGTACGTCCCGGGGTTGGTGACCGCGAAGCGGTACTCGAAGGAGGCGCCGGGCTTGATCGTGTCCTGGGTCAGGCCCGGCACGCCGTCCATGTCGTTGCGCAGCTGCAGGCCGTGCCAGTGCATCGTCGTGGCCTGGGGAAGATGGTTGGCGAGGGTGAGCGCGAGGGTGTCGCCGGCCGTGACCCGGATCTCCGGACCGGGCAGCCGGTCGCCGTAGGCCCAGGAGGTGACGCTGCGTCCGCCGAGGTCGAGCCGGGTCTCGACGGCGAGGAGCTGCACCTGGCGTTCGGGGCCCGGGTGCCGCCTGGCCTCGGCGGCGGCGATCCCCGCGCTCTGGGCCGAGGGGTGGTCGCCCGGGGTGGGCGTCGCTTGCGCGCCGCGGGGGCCGGGGCGGTCGACGCCGTTCGTCCGGTCCGAGCAGGCGGCGAGCAGGCCGCTGCCGGCGGTGGCCACGGCGGCTCCGAGGAGGGCGCGGCGGGTGGGTGTGCGCATGGTCGAGTGCACCTCGTCATCGGTGTGCTGGCGTGGTGGGGACGCGCGGGCCGGGCGCGGGGTGACGGTGCACGGTCCTCGGACGACGCGCGCCGCACCCGCAACCGGGCAGGACGTCCGGCCACCGGAAGGGCGGGGACGGCGGGGCGGCGGCCGGCCGCTCGGTGCTCACACCCCGGAGGTCATGGCACGGGGGTCATGGCACGGGGGTGCACGCCTGGACCGGGTGCGCGCCGCCGTTGGCAGCGGGGCCGACGGCACCGGTCGGAGCGGTGGCCGCCCGGGCTATGTGCGGCGGGGCGGCGGACGCCGGGGAGAGCACCACGGTCTGCTCGGCCATCTCCGGGGCTCTCCTTCCGTGCCGCTGACGCCGGGCGGTCAGTCCTACGGGCAGCCTCTCCCCGTCAGCGCCGCATGACAAGGACCGAAAGGCCTCGTTTGTCACGATTATCGGAATCCGCCCTGCGCCACGGCACCGCCCCCGCCCGGCCGGAGAACCGCCGGAGCGCCCGGAAGCGGCCGTGGGTACACCGACGGCCGGCGGCTCACCCGGTGCGGGCGATGCGGTACTCCTCCGTCTCGACGCCGTACCAGCGGCTGGTCGGACCGAGCAGGGTCATCCCGAGACGGCGGCAGACGGCCGCCGACGGCCCGTTCCCCGGCCGGACCACGGCGCGGATCTCCGCGAGGCCGTCCGCGAAGCCCTTCGCCAGGACGCCGCGCGCGGCCTCCGTCGCGAAACCGTGACCCCAGGAATCCGGGTGGAGGTGCCAGCCGATCTCGACCTCGCCGTCACCACCGGGAAGGGGCACCAGGAGGACCGAGCCCACGACCGTGCCGGAGTCCTGCCGCTCGACCGCCCAAACGCCGAAGCGGGGATCGGTGGAGCGCAGCCGCCACCGCTCGACCATCGCGCGGGCCTCCGCCGGCTCCGCCAGGGCCCGGGGCGTGCTGCCGAGCCACCGGGCGACCTCCCACCGGGAGTAGATGGCGAAGGCGCGGTCGTGGTCGTCCTGCGTCCAGTGGCGCACCGTCAGCCGGTCGGTGGCGAGGACGGTCTCCGCGGGCCGGCCGGTCGCTGCCATGACGGTCTCCCTCGACATCGACGGGCACGGTGTGACGCTGTGACGCCGTGTGGGGCACGGACGCCGCTGCCGGGGCACCGGCGGTGGCCCGAGCGGCGAGCGGGAAGCCGGTCCCGGACGCTCCGAGGATAACGCCCGACGGGCGGTGAGCGGGAGCCTGCGGGCGGGCCCGCGGCCACGAGGCGGTGCCGCGGCGTCAGGTCCGGGGCCGGAGTTCCCGGGTGGGGCGACGAGCGCCGTCCGGCGGGCCGCGGGACGGCGGGCGGGCGCG
>NZ_JBEYVJ010000627.1:0-2970 GCF_040643935.1 Kitasatospora sp. NPDC047058
CCCGACTCCGGCACCGGGGGCGGCGCGGCGGGGGGCGACGGCGGGGTGCTAGAAATCCCTCGTGGACGATCCCTCCGAGCCCTCGATCCTGCGCGTCTTCGTGGCGCTGGCCCCGCCCGACGACGCCAAGGACGAGCTGGCCCGGGCCCTGCAGCCCGCCTACGCCGGGTACCCGCGGCTGCGCTGGAACCGGATCGAGGACTGGCACATCACCCTGGCCTTCCTCGGTGAACTGCCCGCCACCGCGGTGCCGCCGCTGCGGTCGGCGCTGGCGGGCGCGGCGGCGTCGCACCCTGCCCTGTGCCTGCGCCTGCGCGGCGGCGGCCACTTCGACGAGCGGCTGCTGTGGAGCGGTATCGACGGGGACCTGGAGGGACTGCACCAGCTCGCCGCCGACGTCCGGGACCTGGTCAGGTCCTGTGGGATCGAATTCAGGAACCGTCCGCTGCAGCCCCATCTGACCCTGGCGCGGTCCCGCCGCGATGATCCCGCCAGCGTGCCGCAGGTCGCGGCCGATCTCGCGGGGTTCACGGGCCGGCCGTGGCGGACCGAACGCCTCCACCTGGTCGGCAGCAACACCGGCCGCGGCCCCGGGCCGATCCGCTACCGCGACATCGAGGCGTGGCGGTTGGGTGCCGGCGTACAGGCCGGGGACGGCGGCGCTCCCACCGCGCCGTAGCCGCCCCGGCTCGCCCGGTCCGGGCGGTTACCGCGGGGCGGCGGGGTCCTCGGTGTGGTCGTCGAGGGTGATCAGGACGCGGCGCAGCAGGCCGGTGAGCTGCTCGCGTTCGGCGGCGGTGAGCCCGGCGAGCTGGCGTTCCTCGCCGGCGAGGTGGTGTTCGACGAGGCGGTTGGTCAGGTCCTGGCCGGTGCCGGTCAGGGAGATCAGCACCCGGCGGCGGTGGGCGGGGTCGACGGCCCGTTCGACCAGGCCCTTCTCCACGAGGTGGTCGATGCGGTTGGTGAGCGCCGCGGAGCTGATCATCACGGCCGAGCTGAGCTCGCCGGCGGTGAGGACGTGCGGCGCGCCGGAACGCAGCAGGGTGGCCAGGACGTCGAACTCCCAGGGTTCGACGCCGTGGACGGCCAGGTTCTCCTTGATCCCGCGCTCCAGCAGGCGCGAGGCGCGGGAGAGGCGGCCGATGACGGCCATGGGGGAGGTGTCCAGGTCGGGGCGGACCGCGCGCCACTGCGCGGTGATGCGGTCGACGCCGTCGTACTGGGGCTGGTATTCCGTCATGCCCCGGAGTCTAACATTTCGACGTGGAAATGTTTGACATCGCCGATCGGGCCTGCCTATAGTTTCGACATCGAAATGTTCGACATAGGGGGTACGTCATGAAGGTCCTGCTCACCGGCGCCACCGGCTACATCGGCTCCGCCGTCACCGACCACCTCGCCGCCGCCGGCCACCAGGTCGTCGCGCTCACCCGCAGCGCCGCCCCGCAGCCCGGCCGGGCCTGGCACGCCCGGCTGGCCGGCGACACCGCGGACCCGGCCTCGCTGGCCGGCGTGGTCACCCCCGACATCGAGGCCGTGATCCACCTGGCACCCCCGAGCGGCGACGCCGACACCGACACCGCCGTCATCGAGGCGCTCGCCGCACCGCTGCGCGGCACCGGCCGCCCCTTCGTCTACACCAGCGGCATCTGGGTGCTCGGCGCCACCGGCGAGGCCCAGGAGGTCGGCGAGCAAGCCCCGACCGACCCGATCGGCATCGTCGGCTACCGCCCGCGGATCGAGCAGCAGGTACTGGCGGAGGCCGCCCACGGGGTGCGCGCGGTCGTCGTACGGCCCGGCATCGTGTACGGCCGCGGCGGTGGCATCCCCGCCATCCTGGTCGACCGGGCCCGGCAGCAGGGGGAGCCCGAGTACTACGGCGAGGAGGGCGTGCGCTGGTCGACCGTACACGTCGACGACCTGGCCGAGCTGTTCGTTGCCGCCGTCGAACGGGCCGCGGCCGGCACCGTCTGGCACGGCGTCGGTGAGTCGGCCGTCCCGGTCCGTGACCTCGCCCGCGCCGCCGGCCGCGCCGCCGGAGTGCTCGCCGCCCCGCACGCCGTGCCGGTGGAACAGGCCGCCGAGGTCTTCGGCCCGCTCTTCGCGGATGGACTCGCCCTCGACCAGAGCGTCAGCGGCGCCGCCGCCCGGACCGTCCTCGGCTGGCGCCCGCAGCGGCCGGGCGCGGTCGCCGAGCTGGTCTCGGGCTCCTACCGGCCCGTCGAGGTGTTCGGTGCCCCCGACGGCCCGCAGACCGACGCCGAGGTCGCCGCGATCCGCCGCCTGGTCGCCGAGGTCGAGCACGCCCAGCAGAACGAGCTGGTCGACCGGTTCCTGGGCGTCTTCCGCCGCGAGGACCCGGTGTGGACCACCGGCCACGGCAAGCGGCTGTCGGGCTTCGAGGAGATCGCCGCCTTCACCCGCAAGGTGCTGCCCGGGGCGGCCGCCGAGTCCACCGCCGTCTACGACGTCGAGCGCGTGCTGTTCCTGCGCCCCGACGTCGCCGCGGTGAACGTCCGCCAGCAGCCGGTCCGCCACGACGGCACCAGGATCGCCGACCAGCCCGAGGGCCGCCCGTTCTACATCCTCGTCAAGGAGGACGGCACCTGGCGTGTCGGCGCCGCCCAGAACACCGTCGCGGTCGACTGACGACCCGAGCGGCAGCACGGACCCCGAGCCCGACGTACAGGAGGGAACCACCCATGACGACCCGGCAGATGACCGACGCCGAACTCGCCGGCCAGCCCGCCGCCTACTGGACCGGCGTCGCCTACGAGGCACTGATCGCCTACACCCGGGCCCGGCAGGCCGAAAAGGGCTACACCCAGCCGCAGTTCTGGCTGCTGCGCAACCTGTCGGCGAACGACATCTCACCCGACGGCGAGGGGATGACCCTGCCCGAGCTGCGGGAGGCCATGAGGTCCTACATCCGCCCCGAGGACGACCTGGCAGCCGAGTCCGCGGTCCTCG
>NZ_JBEYVJ010000628.1:0-2951 GCF_040643935.1 Kitasatospora sp. NPDC047058
ACCGCATCCGCGGTCACACCCGCGGCCTGCAGCACCGCCGCGACACCGACCTCGAACGCGAACAGGCCCGCCTGCGCGTACAGCGTCTGGTCCGCGAGCGTCTCGTCGACACCCTCGGCACCGAGGACCACGTCCCGCACCGAGATCCCGAGCTCCAGCTCCAGCAGCCCGCAGACCCGGTCGAACACCTCGGCGAACACCGGGCTGCCCTCGTACAGACCCCGGCCCATCCCGGTCCACTGCGAACCCTGGCCCGCAAAGACCAGGCCCACCCGCGCATCCGCACGGGCCACACCCGACACCACGGAACCGGAGGAGACCCCGGCGGCCAGGCTCTGCAGACCCGGCATCAGCTCGTCGCGCCCGGCACCGAGCACGACCGCCCGGTGCTCGAAGGCCGACCGCGTCGCCGCCAGCGACCAGGCCACGTCCTCCGATTCCAGCTCCGGCCGCTGCGCGACCCACTCGTGCAGGCGCCCGGCCTGGGCCGTCAGCCCGTCCGCCGAGCGGCCCGACACCACCCACGCACCGGCACCCGGCAACACCGGCGCCGTCTCCGGCACCGCGACCGCCTCGGCAGCCGGGGCCTCCTCCACGATGATGTGGGCGTTGGTCCCGCTGATGCCGAAGGCCGACACACCCGCCCGGCGCGGACGACCGTTGGCCGGCCACGGCACGGGCTCGGTCAGCAGCCTGACGTCACCGGCCGTCCAGTCGACGTGCGAGGACGGCACCTCGGCGTGCAGCGTCTGCGGAATCCGCTCGTTCTGCAGCGCCAGCACCATCTTGATCACACCGGCCACACCGGCGGCCGCCTGCGTGTGCCCGATGTTGGACTTCACCGAACCCAGCCACAGCGGGCCGTGCCCGCCGCGCTCCTGGCCGTACGTGGCCAGCAGCGCCTGCGCCTCGATCGGGTCGCCCAGCGTGGTGCCGGTGCCGTGCGCCTCCACCACGTCCACGTCCGCGGCGGTCAGCCGGCCGCTCGCGAGAGCCGCCCGGATCACCCGCTGCTGCGACGGGCCGTTCGGCGCCGACAGGCCGTTGGACGCACCGTCCTGGTTGATCGCGGAGCCGCGGATCACCGCGAGCACCTTGTGCCCGTTGCGCTGGGCGTCGGACAGGCGCTCGACCACGAGCACACCCGCACCCTCGGCCCAGCCGGTCCCGTTCGCGTCCTCGGAGAACGCCCGGCACCGGCCGTCCGCCGCCAGACCCTGCTGGCGCGAGAACTCGACGAAGGAGAACGGCGTCGCCATCACCGTCACGCCGCCGGCCAGCGCGAGCGAGCACTCGCCCGACCGCACGGCCTGGGCCGCCAGGTGCAGCGCCACCAGGGACGACGAGCACGCCGTGTCGACCGTCACCGCCGGGCCCTCCAGGCCCAGGACGTACGACACCCGGCCCGAGAGCACACTGGTCGAGTTGCCGGTCATCAGGTGACCCTCGACGCCCGAGCCGTCCTGGCCCGCCAGCGCCATGCCGATGGCGTAGCCCGAGCCGAAGCCGCCGGCGAACACACCGGTCGCGGAGCCGCGCAGCGACGCCGGGTCGATGCCCGCCCGCTCCAGCGCCTCCCACGAGGTCTCCAGCATCAGCCGCTGCTGCGGGTCCATCGCCAGCGCCTCACGCGGGCTGATCCCGAAGAAGCCGGCGTCGAACTCCGCCGCGCCGCGCAGGAACGCGCCCGACTCGGTGGACGAGGTGCCCGAGCTGCCGCCGTCCGGGTCGAAGAACCCGTCCAGGTCCCAGCCGCGGTCGGTCGGGAACCCTCCCACCGCGTCACCGCCCGAGGCCAGCAGCTGCCAGAACTCCTCCGGAGTGCCCGCACCGCCGGGGAAGCGGCAGGCCATGCCGACGATCGCCAGCGGCTCGTCCACGACGGGCGCCACGACCGCGGCCACCGGGGCGGCGGCGTCGGCCGTCTGCTCCCCGACCAGCTCGCCGCGCAGGAACTCGGCGAGGGCGACCGGGGTGGGGTAGTCGAACACCAGCGTGGCCGGCAGCCGCAGCCGGGTGGCCGCGTTGAGCTGGTTGCGCAGTTCGACCGCGGTCAGCGAGTCGAAGCCCAGGTCCTTGAACGCCTGCCGGGCCTGCACCATGTCCGCCGAGGAGTGGCCCAGCACGGCCGCCGCCTCGGCCCGCACGACGTCGGTGAGCACCCGGTCCTGCTCGGCCCGGCCCAACCCGGCCAGGCGGCGCGCCAGTTCACCGTCACTGCGGGTCGTGTCGGCCGCGCCCGCGCGTTCGGCGGCCAGCCGCCGGATCTCGGGCATGTCGCGCACCAGCGGCAGGTCCAGCACCTCCGCCGTGCCCGGCGCGGAGCCCAGCTGCCGCCAGTCGACGTCCATCACCGTGACGACCGGCTCCGGGCCCTCCAGCGACTCGGCCAGCGCCCGCACGGCGAGCTGCGGGTCCATCGGCGGCATGGGGATCCGGCGCATGCGCGACCGGATCGCCTCGTTGGACTCCGCCAGGCCGCCGCCGCCCCACAGGCCCCAGGCCACCGCGAGACCGGCCAGGCCGCGGCTGCGCCGGTTCTCGGCGAGGGCGTCGAGGAAGGCGTTGGCCGCCGCGTAGTTGCCCTGGCCCGGACCGCCCAGCGTGGACGCGGCCGAGGAGAACAGCACGAACGCATCCAGGTCCAGCTCCGCGGTGAGCTCGTCCAGGTACACCGCGCTCGCCGCCTTCGCGGCCAGCACCGTCTCCAGACGGCCCACCGACAGCCGGTCGACCACGCCGTCGTCCAGCACGGCGGCCGTGTGCAGCACCGAGGACAGCGCCGGACCGGTCTCCCCGATCCAGGCCACCAGCCCGGCCAGCGCCGACCGGTCCGTCACGTCACAGGACACGACGTCCACGCCCGTGCCCCGGGCGGCCAGCTCCGCGACCGTCGCCGCGACACCGGCGGCGGCCGGACCGGAACGGCCGGTCAGCACCAGCCGCTCCGC
>NZ_JBEYVJ010000629.1:0-2928 GCF_040643935.1 Kitasatospora sp. NPDC047058
GCCGGCGGTACGGCGGGGCCCTGGGCGGGCCCGGCGGCGGGCGGCGGCTGCGGGCCGCGGACCCAGCCGCCGGCACCGCCGCGCGCGGTCGGGTCCCAGACCGCCGGAGCGGTGTTCTGCTGGTCCGTCATTGCGCTCTAGCCCCCACCGTGTGCCCGGATGATCTGCCTGGTGCTCTGCCGATGTGCCGCTTCTCGTACGCCGACGGCACCCGTCGGCGCCGCGCGGACACCGTACCGTTCGAACCCCCCGTCCGACGGCCCCGGCACGACGTTAGAGCATCCGTGATCGCCGGTGGGGCGGGTCCGCGGATCCCGGCCCGGCCGGATCAGGCGGTGGTGCGGCGCAGCACCCGCAGCGAACCGGTCACCGAGACCTCCTCGAACCCCTCGGCGAGCGCCCGCAGGTACACCCGGTACGGCGCCTGCCCGCCGTCCGCCGGATCGGGGAAGACGTCGTGCACCACCAGCAGCCCCTCGGGGGCCAGGTGCGGCACCCAGCCCTCGTAGTCCCCGGTCGCGTGCTCGTCGGTGTGGCCGCCGTCGATGAAGACCAGGCCGAGCCGCCCGCCCCACAGCGCCGCGATCTGCGGCGACCGGCCGACCAGGGCCACCACGTGGTCCTCCAGCCCGGCCGCGTGCAGGGTGCGGCGGAACCGCGGCAGCGTGTCCATCCGGCCCACCTCCGGGTCCACCAGCGTCGGGTCGTGGTACTCCCAGCCGGGCTGCTGCTCCTCGGACCCCCGGTGGTGGTCGACGGTCAGCGCCACCGTGCCGGTCTCCCGGGCGGCCGCCGCCAGCAGGATCGCCGAGCGCCCGCAGTAGGTGCCGATCTCCAGCACCGGCAGCCCGGTCCGCCGCGCCGCCGTCACCGCCGCCGCGTACAGCGCCAGCCCCTCGTCCACCGGCATGAACCCGGTCGCGCCCTCGAACGCCGCCAGCACCTCGGCCCCGGGGCGCGTCTCTTCCAGGAGGTCGGACATGTGCGGCTCCTTGCCGGGCGGTCGTTCGGTCGGTACTCCGTGCTTGCCGTCGGACCCTACTCGACGGTACGCCCCGCCGTCCCCACCCGCCCCGCGCCCGGTGCCCGCGGGCGGAACCGCTGGTGGACGGGCAGTGGAACGCGCAGGTGGACGCGCAGGTGGAACGTGTTCTAGTCCGGGTGGACGGGGCGTGCCAGAATCGGCGCGACCACCGATCCGCGGGGAATCCGGGAGCAGCCCATGCGCGCAGCCATCCTGCACAAGACCGGCCAGGACACGCTCGACGTCCGCGACGACGTGGTGGCGGTCGGCTTCGGCCCCGGCAAGGTGCGGGTCCGCCTGCGGGCGGCCAGCCTCTGCCACTCCGACCTCTCGGCGATGAGCGGCGTCCTGCCGCAGCCCGCGCCGTTCGTGCCCGGCCACGAGGGGGCGGGGGACGTGCTGGAGACCGGCGAGGGCGTGACCGGCGTCGCGGCCGGCGACCGGGTGGTGCTCTGCTGGATGGCGCCGTGCGGCCGGTGCGCCCACTGCGAGCACGGCCGCGGTCACCTCTGCATCGCCAGCCTGCGCCGGCTCGGCGCCCCGGGCTTCCGCTTCGGGGGCGCGGACGAGCCGGGCGGGGCGGTCGAGGCCTCCGGCTTCTACGGCACCGGCTCGTTCGCCGAGGAGGTGGTGGTCGACCAGGACGCCGTGATCAAGGTCCCCGCCGACCTCCCGTACGAACTGGCGGCCCTGATCGGCTGCGGGGTCACCACCGGCGTCGGCGCCGCCGTCCACACGGCGCGGGTCGAGCCCGGGGCGTCGGTCGCGGTGATCGGCGCGGGCGGGGTGGGCGTCGCGACCGTGCAGGGTGCCCGGGTCTGCGGCGCGGGCCGGATCGCGGTGGTCGACCCGGTCGCCTCGCGGCGGGAACGGGCGCTGGCCTTCGGCGCCACCGACGCGCTCGCCCCCGAGGAGCTGAAGGCCTTCGCGAAGGGCCTGCCGGGCGGCGGGTTCGACTACGTCTTCGAGGCGGTCGGGCGGTCGGCCACCGTCCGCGCCGGGTACGACGCCGCGCGGCGCGGCGGCGCGGTGGTGGTGATCGGCGCAGGGGCGCAGGACGACCTCGCGCAGTTCACCATGGGCGAGCTGTTCTTCAACGAGAAGCGGCTGCTGCCCTCGCTGTACGGCGGGGCGCCCGTGCCGCGCACGATCGCGCTGGTGGTGGACCTGTGGCGGGCCGGGCGGATCGACCTGGCGCGGATGGTCACCCACCGGGTCGGGCTGGCGGACGTCAACGACGCCATCGCGCAGATGCGGGGCGGCGAGGCGCTGCGCACGGTCGTGACGCTGGGCTGAGCGGCACCGCCCCCGCCGGGTGGAGAGGCCCCGCCGGACGCGCCGGCGCCGGCAGGACGTGACAGGGTCCGCAGGACGTGACAGGGCCCGCCGGGTGCACACCCGGCGGGCCCTGACGCATCCCGGCCGGAGGCTCAGCCCTGCCAGGCGGCGGCGCGGTGCCGGCCGTGCGGGTCGGCCTCGGGGCGGTCGTCGGCGGCGGAGCGGCCGCGGTGGCGGCCGTGCGACGCGGTGTCCTCGGCCGTGGTCCCGTCGGCGTCGGTCCCGGTGGTCGCGGGGCCGGTGGTGTCGGTGAGGGTGTCGGACATCAGAACCGTCTTTTCCGTACGAGGGTGCGAAAGCGTCGGCGCCTGGCGGGCGCCGGCGGGTGTGGTCGGGCACGTGACCGGCGTGACCGGCGGGAACAGGAGCCGGTGGGCTGCGCCCGGAGCCGGTGATCACGGCCCGTGCCACCATAACGGCCGGACCGGGCGAGATCCTATCGAGATCACGACGGCCCGCCCGGCGGGCGGCACGGCACCGCGCGCGGCCGGCGGACCCCGGCCGGTGGCCCACCGGCCGGCGGTGGAGTCCCCTGCCCGGTGCCGATGTCGAGTGCGCCGATCCCC
>NZ_JBEYVJ010000630.1:0-2913 GCF_040643935.1 Kitasatospora sp. NPDC047058
GGTCCAGTCGAGGGAGGCACCGGCGCCCATCTCGGTCACGGCGCCGGCGAGCACCGCGCCGCCGCCGGCGGTCCCGGCCCGCACCTCCGTGCGCAGCGGGCTGAGCCCGGCGAGCCGCTGCTCGACCCGGCGGGCGAGTTCGGCGCCGCCGGCCCGGCCGATCTCGCCGCCGAGGACGACGCAGCCCGGGTCCAGCACGACGCAGACGGCGGCGGCGCCGACCGCGATCCGCCCGGCCAGCTCGTCCAGGAACGGCCCGCCCGGCCCGCCGTCGTCGAGCGCACCGAGCGCGGCGCGGACGGCGGCCTCGGCAGCGGGGGCGTCGTCGTCCGGCGCCCCGTCGGCGGGCGGGACGGGCAGGCCGTGGGTGCGGGCCAGCTCGCAGATCGCGGCGCTGCCGACCAGGCCGTGGAAGCCGCCCTCGCAGCCGGTGGCGCTGGGCAGCCGGTCGGTGCCGGGAACGGGCAGGAAGCAGATCTCGCCGGTGCCGCCGGACGCGCCGCGGCGCAGCCGGCCGTCGATGATCACGGCGGCGCCGACGCTGTGGCCGAGCCAGATCAGGACGAAGTCGTCCTGCCCCCGGGCGGCGCCGACCCGGTACTCGGCCCGCCCGGCCAGGTTGACCTCGTTCTCCAGGATCACGTCGGTCCCGGGCAGGGCGCGCAGGGCGGCGAGCAGTTCGGTGTGCCAGCCGGGCAGGGCGCCGGTGCTGTGGAGCCGGCCGGTGGCGGGGTCGACCAGCCCGGGGGCGCCGACGGCGACGGTGTGCAGCCGTTCGACGCCGGCCTGGCGGGCGGTGTCGAGCAGCGCCCGGACGATCCGGCCCGCCGTGCGGTCGTCGCCGCGGCCCTCGACCGGCAGCTCGGCGGTGGCCAGGGTGTGTCCGGCGAGGTCCGCGACGACCAGGCTGACGCCGCCGGAGCGGACGTCGACCGCACCGAGGTGGGCCCGGGAGGCGACCAGCGCGTAGAGCCGGGCGTTCGGGCCGCGCCGCTGCTCGCCGCGTTCGCCGACCACGGCGACCAGGCCGCCGCGTTGGAGGCGTTCCAACAGGTCGGCGACGGTGGGCCGGGACAGGCCGGTGAGGTCGCGCAGCTCGGTGGCGGTCAGCGGTCCCCGGTCGAGCAGCAGGTCGAGCGCCAGCCGGTCGTTGATCGCCCGGGCGGTGCTCGGCGTGGCCGTACGCGCGGTGGTCATGGGAACGCATCCTTCCAGAGTGTTTCTATCAGGGTCCCTTCCTGATAATTTATCGAACCGCAGCGCGGGCACACGAACGGCGTCCCGCGGGGCACATACCTACAGGAACCACCCACAGGGCACCGTCGCGCCGCGGCGCGGCCGGGAGGGACGAACGGATGAAAGACCGGATGACCGACACACCGACCGCTGGACCACCCCTCGATCCACCGGACACCGGCGACCTGGAGCGGCCCCGCCGGGCCAGGACCTCCGTCGCCCTGGTGTTCGCCGTGCACGGCGCCGTCGGGGGCACCTTCGTGACCCGGATCCCCTGGCTCCAGGAACGCCTCGGCCTCTCACCGGGCCAGCTCGGCCTGGCCCTGGTGATGCCCGCCATCGGCTCCTTCCTCGCCATGCCGCTGGCCGGCCGGTTCGTCCACCGCTACGGCGGGCGGGCGGCCGTGCGCGGACTCCTCACCATCTGGTGCCTGGCCCTGGTCCTGCCCGCCCTCGCCCCCTCGCTGCCGCTCCTGTGCGTGGCGCTGTTCGGCTACGGCGCGACGGCCGGCATGGCGGACGTGGCGATGAACGCCCAGGGCGTGGAGATCGAGCAGCGGCTCGGCCGCTCGATCATGTCCGGACTGCACGGCATGTGGAGCGTCGGCGGGCTGCTCGCCTCCGGCGTCGGCATCCTCGCCGCCCACCAGGACCTGGACGCCCCGGTCCAGCTGGCCGTCACCGCGCTGGTGCTCGCCGCCCTCGCCCAGCCGGTCTGCCACGGGCTGCCCGAACTGAAGGCGGCGGAGGAGGCCGAGGCGCCGCCGCGGTTCGCGCTGCCGCCGCGCAGCTCGCTCGTGATCGGGCTGGTCGGCTTCTGCGCGGTGTTCGCCGAGGGCGCGTCGATGGACTGGAGCGGCGTCTACCTCAAGGACGTCACCGGCTCCTCGGCCACCCTGGCGGCCGCCTCGTACACGGCGTTCGCGCTCACCATGGCGGTCAGCCGGCTGGCCGGCGACGCGGCGATC
This sequence comes from Kitasatospora sp. NPDC047058, assembly GCF_040643935.1. Taxonomy (NCBI): domain Bacteria; kingdom Bacillati; phylum Actinomycetota; class Actinomycetes; order Kitasatosporales; family Streptomycetaceae; genus Kitasatospora; species Kitasatospora sp. NPDC047058. The sequence continues at coordinate 2,205 of NZ_JBEYVJ010000630.1, forward strand.
CGCCGGCTCGGCGCCGTCCGGGCCACCCGGATCGGGGGCGTGGTGGCCACCGCGGGCGGCCTGCTGGTGGTGGCCGCCGACAGCCCGGCGCTCGCCATCCCCGGCTTCGCACTGATCGGCATCGGCATCGCGGTGATCGTGCCACTCGCCTTCGCGGCGGCCGGCCGGCTCGGCACCAACGCCAGCCAGGCCATCGCCGGCGTCGCGACCGTGACCTACACCTCCGGCCTGGTCGCGCCCGCGGTCATCGGCGCGCTCGCCCAGGCCACCTCGCTCACCGTCTCCTTCGGCCTGGTCACCGCGCTCGCCTTCGCCCTGGTCCTGAGCGCGGGAGCACTGCGCCGCGCCGAGCCGCACGCCGCGGACCGCGACGGCGCCCGGAGAACGGCTCCGGAGGGCGTGACCGCGCTGTCCTCCCAGTAGCCCGGCCCGGCGACGGGGCGGGCGGTGCTCCGCAAGGCACTCAGGACATTCCCCCGGCCCCGCACAACCATGTCGTACACCCGGCCGTCGAACGTGCGGACGCCGCCGGGGACCGCCCGGCCGCGCCGCTTGCGACAACAACCCAGGGGGACCCTTGAACCACCGTTCCACCGCGAAGCGCCGGCTGCTCACCGCCGTGGCCGCCGCCGTACCCCTGCTGTCGGTCTTCCTGATCGGACGCCGCCGTCGAGACGTGGCCGCCCGGCTGCGGCACGTGGAGGAGATG
>NZ_JBEYVJ010000631.1:0-2903 GCF_040643935.1 Kitasatospora sp. NPDC047058
CGGAAGGGGCCGGAGATTGAGCCGAACGGCCCAAGCGCCGCGCCGCACCCCGGTCGCACGGTGGAAGTGGTCCACTCCTGCCACGCCCGAGGAGGCGGTCATGCCCACCCTCGCGCTCGACGCCGCCGCCCTGGAGACGCTCGTCTCCGCCGCGGTCGCCGCACCCTCGATCCACAACAGCCAGCCCTGGCGCTTCCGGCTGCAGCCCGACACCTCCACCCTGGAGGTCCGCGCCGACCGGACCCGCGCCGTCCCGGCCGCCGACCCCCAGGGCCGGGCGCTGCACCTCTCCGTCGGCGCCGCCGTCCTCAACCTGCGCGTCGCCGCCCGCCACCTGGGCTGGGCCCCGGAGGTCCGCCTGCTGCCCGACCCGGCCGAACCGGACCTGTTCGCCGACGTGCGCCTGGACACCGCCGCACCCGCGAGGGCACCGGGCACGGACCGGCTGTACGAGGCGATCTGGCACCGCCACACCATCCGCACGCCGTTCACCGGGGAGACCGTCCCGCAGGCCGTCCTCGACGAGCTCACGGCGGCCGCCCTGGCCGAGGACGCCGAACTCCACCTGCCCGGCGCCGCGGAGACCGACCGGCTGCTGCACCTCACCGCCGAGGCCGAGCGCCGCAACACCACGGACCCGGCCCAGCGGGACGAGAGCCGCAGCTGGATCCGCACCGGCAGCGGCCCGGCGTACGGCATCCCGGCCGGCGCGCTCGGCCCGCAGGACCGGGCCGGCCGGCTGCCCGTGCGGGACTTCGCGGCGATCCGCGCCGCCGAACACCGGGCTCCCGCCGCCTTCGAGAGCGAACCGTGCATCGGCGTGCTCACCACCGGGCGCGACGCGCCGGCCGACTGGCTGCGCGCCGGACTCGCGCTGGAACACGTCCTGCTCGCCGCCACCGTCCACCGGGTCCGCGCCTCCCTGCTGCATCAGGCGATGGAGTGGCCCTACCTGCGCTGGGCCGCCCGTGACCCCCGTGAACACCCCGGGCACGTCCAGATGCTGATCCGCCTCGGCTACGGCCCCGAGGGCGCCCCGACCCCGCGCCTGGCGGCCGGCGACGTGACGGAACCGGAGGGGACGTGACGGTGCCGGAGGGGTCGTAAGGCATCGGGGGTCGTGACGGTGCCGGGGGCGGCCGGGCGGGCCTGCGGGCGGTCAGGCCTCCGGCAGCGGGACCTGCCAGGTCAGCTCGGTGCCGCCCTCCGGCCGGCGACGGGCGGTGAAGGTGCCGCCGAGGGTGGCGGCGCGGTCGGCGAGGTTGGCGAGCCCGCTGCGGCGGCCGTCCTCGGGGAGGCCGACGCCGTTGTCGGTCACCGTGAGCGTCAGCCCGGCCGAGGCGTCGACGGAGACGTCGACGGCGCTCGCGGCGGCGTGGCGGGCGGCGTTGGAGAGGGCCTCCTCCAGGACGGCGACGGCGGCGTCCGCGACCTCGGCGGGCACGGTGACGTCGAGCAGGCCGGTCATCCGCAGGGCGGGGGTGAAGCCGAGCGTCCGTGCGGCCCGCTGGACCACCTCGACCACCCGGGTGCGCAGGCCGGTCGCGGCGGGGCCGCGCTCGCGCAGCCGCAGGCCGAAGATGGTGGCGCGGATCGTCTTCGCCGTCTCGTCCAGGTCGTCGACGGCCCGCATGACGCGCTCGGCGGCTTCCGGATGGTCGATGAAGCGCGCGGCGCCCTGGAGGGTCATGCCGGTGGCGAAGAGCCGCTGGATCGCCAGGTCGTGCAGGTCGCGGGCGATCCGGTCGCGTTCCCGCAGCAGGGCGACCTGCTCGGAGTCCCGGCGGCGTTCGGCGAGTTCCATCGCCACCGCCGCCTGGCCGGCGAAGCCCAGCAGCGGGCCGGACTCGTCCTCCTCGAACAGCGGGGCGCCGGCCGCCCGGGCCAGCATCAACACGCCGCGCACCCCCCGCTCCGGGGTGCCGATCGGGACGGCGATCGCCGGGCCCAGGCCCTCCCAGCGCGGGGGACCGGCGGTGATCCTCGGGTCCTTCCGGACGTCGGTGCTGACCACGAGCCCGCCGGTGCGGACGGCCGCGCCGACGAACGACCCCTCGACCGGCAGCACCAGGCCGCGGTGCTGCCGCTCACCGAGGCCGACGGCGGTCCGCACCTCCAGTTCGCCGGCGTCCGGCAGCGGCAGGGCGACCACCGCGAGGTCCGCACCGGCGATCTCGGTGGCCCGGGCGAGCAGGAGGTCCAGCACCTCCTGCTCCGCACTCCCGGACAGCAGGCTGCTGGTGACCTCGGCGCTCGCCTCCAGCCAGCGCTGCCGCTGCCGGGCCCGGGCGTAGAGCCGGGCGTTGTCGATCGCGACGCCGGCCGCGACGGCGAGCGTGGCCAGGACCGACTCGTCCTCGGCGTCGAACTCGCCGCCGCCCCGCTTCTCGGTGAGGTACAGGTTGCCGAACACCTTGCCCCGGATCCGGATCGGCACCCCGAGGAAGGTGCGCATCGGCGGGTGGTTGGCCGGAAAGCCGTAGGAGCCGGGGTGGTCGGAGATCCGGGCGAGCCGCAGCGGCTCGGGGTGGCGGATCAGCTCGCCCAGGACACCGTGGCCGGAGGGCAGCGCGCCGATGTGCCTGACCTGCTCGTCGGTGAGGCCGACGGGGATGAACTGCGTCAGCCGCTGGTCCTCGCCGATCACGCCGAGCGCGCCGTACTCGGCGTCCACCAGGGTGACCGCCGCCTCCACGATGTGCCGCAGCGCCTGGGCCAGCTCGAGGTCGCGCCCGACCGCCAGCACCGCCTCCAGCAGGCTGTGCACCCGGTCGCGGGTGCCCCGGGCCGCGTCCAGCCGGGCCTGGAGCTCGTCGAGCAACTCGTCCAGGCGCAGCTGCGGCACGGGGCCGGGACTCTCCGACTCGCTGCCCAAGGGGACCTCCGCGGCTCTCCCGACGCCA
>NZ_JBEYVJ010000632.1:0-2897 GCF_040643935.1 Kitasatospora sp. NPDC047058
CGAGTCCGTGCCGCACTATTCAAAGCCGGACAGTTGGGGGGAATCCCCTATCGAACGCCCTCTAAGAGCCTGGCCTGCGAAATTCGCGTCGTCGGAGTACCTCACCCCCAGGGCGACCCACAGCAGGGCCTCGTGTTCGGTGCGGGGCTCGATGGGTGCTCCTTGATCGACCAGTACCTTCCAGGCGTCCTCGGTCATGCCGCGGACCGCGTGGCAGCGGGCCAGCGCCCACAGGGCGTCGTGGTCGTGCGGGTTGAGTGTGAGCATGCTGCGCGCCGCGGCGGCGGCTCGATCGGGGTTGCCTTCCGCGAACTCCGTCTCCACCAGGAGCGCGTACATCTCGCTCTTGCTCTGGGCAGGCCAGTCGGGGCCGCCCAGCTCAAGGGCCTCCCGCGCGCACTCCTTCGTCGTCCCCGGCATATCGGCCTGCCGGTATGCCTTGGCCGCCATGGCCATCAGAGAGGCGTCCCGCCAGTATTCGGCGCCCGAGCGCAGGGTACGTGCCCGCTGTTCCCGCTCGCCGGTGACCTGGTAGTGCTGCGCCAGCAGAATCACGATCATCGGGCTCTTGGTGACATTGGCGCGAAGAACGGTGAGGTCACCAGTGGCACTGGAGCTCGACGCCCGGGCGATGAGCCGGATTTCGGCGACCCGATCGGGGTAAGCGGCCTCGAGGGCGTTCAGGCCAGCAGGCTCCACTCCGCACTCGGCCAAGCCCATCGCGGCGTGAAGCTGCTCCTGCTCGGCGGTTGCCGTATCCCATACGGCCTGCCAGGCGGCCTGGAGCTGCGAGACCTCCTGTTCGCCACTCTCCCGTTCCAGGGTGAGCGCCGTGATCTGCGCCTTGACGTACGGGCTGTCGATCTGGCTCTGGAGGCGCCTGGCTTCGGCCGTCCGTCCGGTGAGCGCGGCCAGCAGTGCCCTGTACTCAAGCAGGCGGGCATCGCGCGCCTCACGAGGGGTGGCCTGCCCTTCCGGTTGTTCCTGCATCAGGTCCCATGCGGTGGCAACATCACCGCACGCCTGCGCTGCCTGCACGGCGGTCACGGTGGGAGCCACACTGTCGCCGAACCACGAGCGCCGGCTGTCGCGTGCCTTGATCGCGAGCGAGAAAGCCTCCTGGACCTCTGTCAGCCATTGGTCGCCGCGTCTGCGGTCTGCGCGCCCCAGAAGAATCTGGGCGATCGCCAGCTGGACCCCGGACAAGGTGCCGTTCGGATCTGCGGCACGCAGACAGGCCAGAGCTGCATCGTCCTGCCCCGTGTTTGTGAGAGCGGTCGCTTCCACCGCGGCTTTCAGTACACGGGTGGTCTCGGTATCGGGTTGCCATGACACGACATGGCGCAGGGTCGCGTTCCAGTCAGAGTCGCAGAGCGCAGTCGTGGCAAGGAGCAGCGGGGATCCGGGGTCGGCGTTGGCCGCCAGGAACGCCCGTGCCTCCTGGTCTTCTTCGTCCGCCATGTACTGCTGCGCAACCAGCGCAACCCACTGGTCCCGTGGGAATCCGCCTTCGTCGATGCACCGCCGGAAGAACACGGCCGCCGCCTGGTGGGCACCGTAGTCCGAGGCGAGCTGGCCCAGCCAGCCGAACGCATCCGCAGGCGCCTGCTCCGCCCAGCCCGGCAAACTGCCGGCCCACTGCCGCAAGAGCGCCCCGCGGTTCTCCCGGTTGCTGTGCAGAAGCCCCACTGCCTGCTCGATCGCGGGCCATGCGTCGACCAGATCCTGCGCACTCTGCCGCGCGCGCGGGCTCAAGGTCGACAAGCCCGTCGGGAAGTCGGTTCGTGCATCCAGCCGGGCAAGGATCGCGGTGCCGGTAACGGCAGCCTGATCCATTCTGGTGAGGAGGTCGTCACGAAAGTCCGTGAACATCGCCTGCAGGCTCGCCTCAGTAACTTCCCGCAGGCCTGCCAGCGCACCCAGTCCTTCGGCTTCCCGGTCGTGCTTCCACTCCTCCAGCAGCTCTACCGGATACTCGGCACTCCGAGGGCCGTCAATCGTCTTGTGGTGCGGCTTGCACATCAGGAGCAGGTTGACGAAGCTGTTGCGTTCCCTGACCGTCCATGACGGATCGAAGCGGCAGCCGCCCTTCTCCAGCGCACGGATGTGGGCGATCTCCACGTTGAGCATCGGCTCCGAACCGACAATGCGAAGGATCGGCTCGCCACAGTCAGGCCAGTAACACGCGCCGCCCGCCAGCGTCATCAGCCCGGCGATCGTCGCGTTGGTGTAGGTGCGGCGCGGCTGCGAAGTCACAGAACCCTCCACTCACAACAAGACACCCAGCCTACGAGCACGGACCGACAGTCACACCGGTCACAGTGCGCTGCCCGGCCTGCGACAACCGCATACAGGGCTATCAGTTGACCAGTGAAAAGTCCCGGCCGACCTCACACAACCCACCAACTCCCACTACATCACCAACATCCGCAGGTCAGAAGCCACCAATGCGGCCCACCCCACCCAAAACGATCAAGACTTCCCCTCACATACCGCTCCTCAGAGCCTCAGCTCGATCCCACCCCAACCCCAACACCCCAGATCCGCTACCAACCGCCACCACCAAAAAGACGGTCAGTCACAGAACGCCTCACCCAACTCGGCATCCGCTGGGAGTAGACCGGGGCGGGCCGGACCGGGCGGTGCAACGCGCCCGCTGCAACGCGGCCCGGCCGCCGCCCGGGAGAGATGCAAGCCCAGTACGGGGGTGCAACACGGCCGCGTTGCACCCCTTTTATGCACCCCGCGTTACGCCTCCGGGGCCTGTCTCGCCGAGCTGTCGCGCCCGGACCACACACGGGGGATCGCAAGTATCCGCGCATCGAACGCGCAGCTGCCTGGTCGGTGCGGTGACGTTGAACGCACTGGGCTGGGCGTTGAAGTCCAGCCGGCGCCCG
>NZ_JBEYVJ010000633.1:0-2886 GCF_040643935.1 Kitasatospora sp. NPDC047058
GACCTCGACCCCGACCCGGCGGCGCCGGTCCGGGGGCGGCAACTGCGCTGACCTCCGGGGCCGCCATCCGGTACCGCGCGCCCGTCCGGCGTGCCGCCCGCAGTTGCCGAGCCCATGCTGCCGTCCGGAGGCACCAGCACCATGACCACCGCCGACCAGTCGCCCGTCGCCGCCGCTCTCGCCGGCCTGCCCCGGGTCGTCGACCTGCTGGCCGCCCGCGCGGAGGAGCACGACCGCGACGCCACCTTCCCCTACCAGGGCATCGAGGCGGTGCACGAGGCCGGACTGCTCACCCTCACCGTGGCCCAGCGGTACGGCGGGCCGGGCGGCACGCTCGCCGACACCGTCCGGGTGCTCGCCCAACTCGGGCGCGGGGACGCCTCGGTGGCCGTGGTCACCGCGTTCACCCTGCTCCGGCACGCCGAACAGGCCCGGGTGGCGAGCTGGCCGGCGGCCGGCTACCGGCGGCTGCTCACCGAGTCCCGCCGGGGACCGGTGCTGGTCAACACCCTGGACGCGGAGCCCGAGGGCCGGAACGGGTCCTGGAGCGGCGGCCGAAGCCCCGGGCTGCCGGCCACGGTGGCCCGGTGGGACGGTGCGGGGTGGCTGCTCACCGGCCGGAAGACGTACTGCGCGGGCGCCGAGGCGCTGGCCTGGATGGCGGTCACCGCGCGGACCGACGAACCGGTGCCGCGGGTCGGCACCTTCCTGGTCCGGGGCGACAGCGAGGGCGTCGAGGTCGATCCGACCTGGGACCAGGTCGGGTTGCGGGCCAGTGCCGGCCACGACGTGGTGCTGGACGCGGTCCGGGTGCCGGCGGAGCTCACGCTCGGACTCGCGGTTCCCCACGGGGTGGCCGGATCCGCCCCTTCGGGAAGCGGAACCGGCCCTTCTGGTCCCGGTTCCCGGGTGGCCGGAACCGCCCCTTCGGGAAACGGATGCGGAACCGGCGATTCCGGTGTGCCGGCGGCCGAACTGACCCGCGCCTGGCACGATCTGGCCCTTGCCGCGGTCGTCCTCGGGGCGGCCCGTTCCGCCCAGGACTGGCTGGTCCGCTTCCTGCACCGGCACAGCACTCCGGCCGATCCCGCCGGGCCGCTCGGCGGGCGGTCCCGCCACCACCACGCGCTGGGCGAGATCGAGGCCCGGCTGATCGGTGCCGAGGAGCTGGTGCACGGCCTGGCACCCCGGGTGGACCGGGCCGAGCCGGACGCCGTCGCCCGGACCGGACCGGCCCAGTTGCTGGTGACCCGGGCCGCGGTCTCGGCCGTCCGGCAGGCCGTCGCGCTCACCGGCAGCCCGGGCCTGAGTCGGCGTCACCCGCTCGAACGCTACCTGCGCGACGTGCTCAGCAGCGGGGTGCACTGCGCCCCGGAGGAGGCCGTCCTGGAGGCCGCCGGCCGGGCCGCCCTCGACCGCGGCGCCCGGCCCTGAGGCCGGTCCGGCCGGCGGTCTGTCCAGCCGGACCCCTCCCCGTCCGCCCGGGTCGGCCTCAGCGGGTGCCGACGGCGGCGCGGACGGCCCGGCGGGCCAGCGCGGCGTCGTCGTACAGCCGGCGGATCATGATCCGCTGCTCCTCGCCCGCGCCCGGCACGTCGTACAGCCGGATCTCCCGCATCAGCACCAGCACCAGGTTGACCAGGAACGAGTCCCGGGCCAGCGTGCCGCCGCTCTGGGCGAGTTGGCTGATCTGCCGGCGGGCCGCGGTGTCCCCGGAGAGCACGCTCCACAGCACCGCCAGGTCGTAGCCGGGCAGGTACCAGCCGGCCTGCTCCCAGTCGACCAGCACCGGGCCGGACGGCGCCAGCAGCATGTTGCTGAGCAGGGCGTCGCCGTGGCAGAGCTGGAGCGGGGTGTGGCCGAGGCCGTGCAGCAGGCCGCGCAGGTCGCCCGCGTCCCGGTCGGTCAGCTGGCCCACCGAGTGGTACCGGGCGATCTCCAGCGGGTAGTCCATCCGCGGCTGGAACACGTCGGTCGGCGGCCGCCACAGGTTGAGCGTGCGGACGGCGGTGAGCAGGGCCCGCACCTCGCCCGGGGTGGGCGCGTTGACGGGGTGGCGCTCCCGCGCGGCCGGGCGGCCGGGAACGCGCTCCATGACGAGCACGCAGCGGTCGTGGTCGGCCGCCACCAGCCGGGGCAGCCGCACCGGCGGACGGTGCCGGACGAACGCCCGGTAGACCGCGACCTCGTGGTGGAAGTCGGCCACCAGCTGCTCGAAGTACTCGCTCCGCACCGCCTGCGGCGCCAGGCACTTGGCCACCACCGGCGCCCGCCCGATGGTGCCCGCCACCAGGATGTGGCGGCTCCCCTCGCGCAGCACCTGGCGCGGGGTGAACGCGGGACATATCCGCGCGACACCGGCCAGCGCGGCCCGGACGGCCGGGGTCTGCAGGGCCGACGGGTCGATCCGCTCGGCGGTGCCCGGCTGGCCCGGCCGCATCGGCGGGCGCAGCAGCCGGCCCTCGCCCGGGCGGGCGGCCGGGATCCGCGCTCCGCCCGGCAGGACGGTCTCGGGGGCGCGCAGCCCCAGCGCCGTCCGGGCGGCCTGGCCCCGCGCCTCCGCGGACCGGCCGTCGGTGCCGCGCGGCACCACCGGGCGGCTCTGCGGCGGGACCTGCTTGGGGCCGGGACGGCCGGTGGCTGCGGTGGGGGGACGCAGCGCGGTGCGGGTCGCGGTCGGCGTGGGGGAGGTCGCTGAGGAGTACATGGGGTGAGGGTGGTCCCTTCCTGTCCGTCGGCGGGGTGGGCCCCGCGGTGCGGGGAGGGCCGGTGCCGTGTGCTTCCTGGCGTGACGGCGGCCCTCGCTCGGGCGGTGGTGCCGTGGGTGGAGCGCGGGCGCCGGGCGCGGACTGCGGCGGTGGCGGCGGCGGCGTACGGGGTGGTGGC
>NZ_JBEYVJ010000634.1:0-2881 GCF_040643935.1 Kitasatospora sp. NPDC047058
ACGACGGGTACGAGTACCCGTTCGTCCTGATCGCCATCGGCGCGGCGCTGGCCGCCACCGGCCCCGGACGGGGTCGGTCGACGGCGCCCTCGGCCTGGCGCACTGGCCGCTGTGGTGGCTGCCGCCGGCCGTCACCGCCGGGGTGGGCGGCGGCCTGGCCACCCGGTTCGCCCTGCACCGGGCCTGACCGCGGCAACACCCCCGGAGATCGAGGGCGCGCCGCACGGCCTGCCGTGGACCCGCGCCGAGGAGGTCGACGCGGCGCTGCCGGCCGTCCTCGCCGAGCAGGGCCCCCGACCCGGACGGCCGCGGCACCCCCGGCTGCGGCCGTCCGTCCCCCACCGGTGCCGCCGTCACCGTCCCGGCCCCGGACGGCGAGGGCGGCACCGGCGCCGACCCAGGAGAATCGATGCCCGCCCACCACTCCGCCTCCGGCCCCCGGCCCCGCCCGGAGGCCACCAGCACCGGAATCGTCCTCGGCGCCCGGCTCGTCCTCGGCGAGCACGAGTCCGTGGACGTCCCGGTCCGCTTCGACTACCGCAGCGACGACCCGCTCGCCGTCGCGCTCGAGTTCCTCGGGCCCGCGGCGGAAGCCGGCACCTGGTGGTTCTCCCGCGACCTCCTGTGGGAGGGACTGCAGAAACCCACCGGCCTCGGCGACGTGCGCATCTGGCCGCCGTGCCCCTGCCACGGCCGCACGTCCCTGCGCGTCATGCTCCAGGGGGGCGACGGCGGCGCGGTCCTGGTCGGCCTCCCGGCCCGGCAGGTGCGCCGCTGGCTCCGCCGGGAGAGCTTCGCGCTGGTGCCCCGGGGGTCGGAAAGGAGCCTGCTCGACTGGGACGGCGCACTGGACGCCCTGACGACCGGCTGACCTCCTGGCCCCGGCGGCGGACCCCGGCCGCCCGCGGTGATCGGCGCCACCGCCGCCACCGGCGGACGGAAGGGTCCTGCCGCACGGAGCCGCCCGCGTGCCGGGGCCGGCTCCTCACCGCCGCCGGACCGGGCGCCGGCGCCGCCGCGCGGCCTCGGGGCCCGGGACCGCCGACGCCGTCTCCACCGCACGGTGACTGGCACGCTCGACCTCCCCCGCCACCCGGGCGCACCGCTCGCAGCTCTCCAGGTGCCGGGCCAGGTCGGGTCCGCGCCGCCGGCCGGGGCGGCGGATGGCGTCGGCCAGCCGCGAGGTGAAGTAGCGGCAGGCCGGCTCGGCCGGCCCGGCCGCGTCCTCGCGCAGGTAGGCCTCGCGCAGCCCCTCCCGGGCCCGCGCGGCGAGGGAACGCACCCCGCTCGGCGTCATCCCCATGCGCTGCCCGACGGCGGCGGCCGACTCCCCCTCCACGACGGTGAGCCAGAGGAGCGCCTGCCACCGCTCGGGAAGGGAACCGTAGGCCTTGGCGACCAGGGCGTTCTCCTCGGTGGCGAGCAGCTCGGCCTCGGTCTCCGCATCCCCGGCGAGGTGCTCGACCCAGGTCTCGAAGTCCTCCGGCAGCAGCACGCGACGGGTGAAGTGCCTGCTCCACTCCATCGCGGTGCGGCGGACACAGGCCATCAGGTAGGGGCGCCAGGCGTGGCGCGGTCCGTGGCCACGGGACACCGACACGTACGTACGGGCGTAGGCCTCGGCGGCGAGGTCCTGCGCGGTCTGCGGGTCGCGGCAGTAGCCGCGTGCGTAGGCCAGCACCGCGCCGTGGTAGCGGGTGAAGACCTCGGCCATCACTTCTCCGACACGGGAGGTGTCGGCGGCGGTCGCGGCGGGAAGGACCGCGGAGAGCTCGACGTCGCTCAAGGTACTCAGACCCAGTCCGTAGTCGTCGGAACGCACGGTCAAGGTGTTCTCCTCAGGTCTGGTTGCCCCGTGGAGGGATGGTCGCGCGCACCGGGGGGTGCGGCGCCGCACGGGGCCGGGGGAGATCGGGGCTCGGTTGTCGGCGAGGCGGGTCAGGCGCGGCGCTGCACCTGACGGCTCTTGACCGGACCTGGCACGGGGGGGCGCCCGGTCCGGGAGGGGACGTGTCGATGTCGATGCCCTCGGCCTGCCCGGGTCGGCTGCACCGGTGACGGACGGCTGCCGCGCCGTCGGGAGGCGGTGGAGGGTGGTCCACAGCACACCAGCCGGACGGCGTTCCGGCAATCGTCTCCATGCCCGCCACCTGCCCGCCCATTCCCAAACCGAATAGCGCGCAGCGCCCGCCGAGCCGGGTCCGCGGCTGCCCGGCCGCTCGGCGGCCCGCGTCTGCGCAGACCTCGGGGTCCCGCCCGGCCCCGGCTCGGATTCGGCGCCCCGGGCGTAACAGAAATCCCAATTCGGGTTTGGCATGTTCCGAATCCGTCTCGTGACGCAACCGATGACACCGTGACGGGTGAGCGGTGTCCGTCTGCCGGTACCTGTCACATCGCCAGGAGGCTTTTCGTCAGCCGGTGTTCGGCTCGTCGCCGTCGACGGGACGGAGCGCGGACACCCGCGCCGAGCCGGGTGAGGTGATGAAGGCGCGGAACGGACGGTGGCGTGAGCACGGCACGGACGCGATGCGGGCGCGATGCGGGCGCGGTGGAGCCGGAGGCGCGATGCCGGGGCTCCACGGCCGGCGGGACCACTCCGGGCACCCCGCGTCCCGCCACGCACTCCGGGCCGGTGGCCGGGCCCCTCCCGCGCCGTCACCGGCTGCACCGGCCACGTGGCACGCACGCGGGCCTCAGGAGGGCGGCCAGGGTGCCCGCGAACCTCAACGGGGCCGCTGCGGGCAGGCCATGGCGGCTGTCCGCCGCGTCGGCGCGCCTACCGCGGCACCGTTCCCCGGCCCTGCCGCTCCTCGACGCCTGCTCCCCCGGGGCCCTTCGGCTGCCGGGGCACCGACGCGCCCGCCCCGGCTCCGGCGCCCAC
>NZ_JBEYVJ010000635.1:0-2870 GCF_040643935.1 Kitasatospora sp. NPDC047058
GCGACGGCGGGGACCGGCTCAGCGAGGACGAACTGGTCTCCCTTGCGGTGCTCCTTCTCGTAGCCGGGCACGAGACCACCACCAACCTGATCGGCCGAGCCGACGCGTGCCGCGGGTTTCGCGGATGCCGCTCTGCCTCACGTGCATGGTGTTCCTCTCGACTACGGCTCGACCGCGGCTCGGCTGCGGCGAGTGGCGTCCCGGCGACCCGCTCTGCTGCGGCCCGCTCTGCCGGTGTCCGGATGCTGTTCCAGGCCGATCCTGGAAATGTCGCAAGTGACACCATGAAGGCGGATCCATGGACGAAACGCAATCCGAGGGAGAAAAAGGGCGTTCCGGCGCGCGGCGGACGGACGGCGGCACGCCGCGCGGTCCCGTGCTGCGCCGCCCCACGGCGCGGGCGGCGCGGACGGTCCAGGACGCGCGCGAATGGGCCGGCTGGCTCATCGCGGCCGCCGGTGCCGCCCTTTGCGTACTCGGCTGGTACGGGGTCTCCGGCGAGAGCTTCGCCGAGCAGCAGATCCCGTACCTGGCCTCGTCCACCATTCCCGGCGCGGCGCTGATCGTGTCGGGCGTCGTCCTCGTCGCGCTGCGCTCGTCCGACCGCACCCGCGGTCCGACGGGGCCGCCCGGGGAGGGCGACCTGACGAGCCGGCGCGTCGAGCGGCTGTACGCGCTGCTGGTCGAGCCCGACGAGGACGGGACCGCTGAGAACGGAGCCGGCGAAAGCGCGACGGACCGGACCGCGGCGGCCGGGACCGGGGCGGACGCCGGAGCGGCGGGCGCCTCCGGCCGGCTCGCCGTCCCCGGGGGGACCCTCTACCACCGGCCGGACTGCCCGCTGGTGGCCGGCAAACCCGACGCCCGGCCGGTGGACGACGCCGCCGTCCGGGCGCGCGGGCTCACCCCCTGCCGGCTCTGCGAACCCGGGCCACCGACCGCACCCGCCGACACCGAAGGAGCCACCAGAGCCGAGAGACCCACCGACACCGAAGGACCCGACACCCCGCCCACCCGTCCGGGCGACACCGCCCCGCCGACCGGCTGAGGCGGCGGTCCCCGTGCCGGACGCCGCCGCCCTCGACTCCCTCGGCCTCACCGTCGACCTCGCGCTGGCCGGCCTCACCGTGGGCAGCGCAGCCGCGCTCAGCGGCATCGGCCTGGTGGTCTGCCACCGTGCCACCGGCGTGCTCAACCTCGCCCAGGGAGCGCAGGCGATGCTGGTCGCCTACCTGCTGCGCGACCTGGTCGTGGTGCGGAACTGGCCGGTCTGGCCGGCCCTCGCGTGCTGCCTGCTGCTGGTCGCGCCCGCGCTCGGAGTGGTACTGGACGTCCTGGTGTACCGGCCGTTGCAGCGGCGCGGCGCCGGGCCGGCCGAGACGATGGTGGCCGGCATCGGCGTGTTCGTGCTGCTCATCGGGGTGGTGGTGCTGGTGTGGGGCAGCGCCCCGCTGAGCGGCGCGCCCTCCCCGTTCGGCGGCAACCCGATCGGGCTGCCCGGCGGGCACAGCCTGCGCCCGGACACCGTCGCGCAGCTCGCCGCCATCCTGGTGCTCGCGCTGACGGTGGCCGCCGTCACCCGTTTCACCCGGTTCGGCCTCCAGGTGCGCGCCGTCGTGGACGACCGGCGGCTCGCCCGGCTGGCCGGCGTGGACGCCGACCGGGTGTCCGCAGCGGGCTGGGCGTTCGGCTCGTTCACGGCCGGCCTGGTCGGCGTCGCCCTCGCCCCGTACCTGCTGCTCGACCCGTACGGGCTGCCGCTGCTCGTGATGGAGACGATGGCGGTCGCCGTCGCGGCGCGGCTGCGCAGCATCCCGGTGGCGGTGGCGGTCGGCCTCGGCCTCGGGATCGCACAGGCCGAGATGACCCGGCTGCGCCCGTCCGGCCAGCTGCTGCCGCTGGTGCAGGCGCTGCAGGCCAACCTGTTCGTGGTGGCGCTGCTGGCCACCGCACTGCTGGCCGGTTCCCGGATCGCCGGCGAGCCGCGCGACCGCACGCCGCTGGCCGCCCGTCGGACGACCGGCGGCGGGCGCGCGGCCCGGACCGTCTGCCTGGTGCTGCTCCTGCTGCCGCTCGGCTTCCGCGGGAACGACCTGCGCAGCGCCCTGCTGGTGCCGGCGCTGGCGCTGATCCTGCTCTCCGTCGTGGTGGTGACCGGCTACGGCGGGCAGATCTCGCTCGGCCAGGCCGGATACGCGGGGCTGGGCGCGCTCGGGACGGCGCTGCTGATGTCGGGGCGGATCCCCGGCGTACCGCCGCTGCCCGCCGCGCCCGCGCTGCTGTTCGCGGTGCTGGCGACCGCGCCGCTCGGGCTGCTCACCGGCTGGCCGGCGATCCGGCGGCGCGGGCTGGCGCTGGCTCTGGTCACCTTCGCGGTCGGGACGGCGATGAGCCGCTTCGTCTTCCAGCAGCCGTACGCGAACACCGGGCTGACCCTGGACCGGCCGGACTTCCTCTCCGGTGACCGGGCCTTCTACCTGGCCGAACTGCTGCTGCTCGGGCTGGGCCTGGTGGTGGTGCACGGGCTGCACCGGGGGCGGCTCGGCCGGGCGCTGACCGCGATGCGCGACCACGAGCCGGGCGCGGTCGCGGCGGGGGTGGACGTACCGGGGCTGAAGCTGTTCGCCTTCGTGGTGGGCGCGGCGCTGGCCGCGCTCGGCGGCGGGCTGACGGGCATGGCCGGGCGCGCCTTCGACGCGGCCTCGTTCGACCCGGTGCGCGGGCTGCTCTGGTTCGCGGCGGTGGTGGTGGCCGGCGCGGACAGCGCGCTCGGGGCGGTCCTGGCGGCCGCCCTGCTGATCGGGCTGGACGCCGGCACGGTGGCCGGGGTGTCGGCGGTCGCGGTCGGCCTCCTGGCGGCGGCGATCGGC
>NZ_JBEYVJ010000636.1:0-2866 GCF_040643935.1 Kitasatospora sp. NPDC047058
GCATGATTCACTCCAGTCCTGGCGACGGGCACACTCGATGCCCGCTGGTCGGGGGATGGCCAAGCGGTGAAACTGGGCCTCACCCTAGTGCGGAGATCGCGTGCATGACTGGTGTTCATACTGCGAAGATCGCAGTTGGCCGGAACATGCAACCGCGCCCGGCGGAGGAGTGCTCCGGCCGGGCACAGCGCCAACCACGGCGAGGAATCGCTGTCGGAGGGCGTCCCGCAGATCCCGCAGATCCGTCGACTGTCCTACGCGGCTGGCAGAGTGCTGCCCCATGAAAACGGACGAGTTCTGGCAGCTCATCGAGACCGCGCGCATGCAGGCCGAAGCGAGTGGCAGCTTCGATCAGGCGTTGGTCGGCCTGCTGGCCACCCGCTCGAGGAGGGAGATCCTGGAGTACCAGGAGCGCTTCGACGAACTTCACGGCGCCCTGTACCGCTGGCACGTCTGGGCAGCGGCGTATCTCATCGGCGGCGGCTGCTCGGACGACGGCTTCATCGACTTCCGCGCAGGAGTGATCGCCCAGGGACGGGACTGGTACGAGCGGGTTGCCGCCGATCCCGACAGCCTCGCAGAACATCCCCTCGTCATCGCGGCCGCGGCGGACGGCGACGACGAGGCCCTGTTCTACGAGGAGGTCAACTACGCGGCCGCCTACTCGTTCGAGCGACTGACCGGAGGCACCGACGACTTCTCCGAAGCCTGGGCCGAGTACTGGGAAGCGCGGGATCAGGAGCACGTCGAGGCGGACATGGGCGAGGACTTCGACTTCGACGACGCCGAGCAGATGCATCGTCGTCTACCGCGACTCGCCGCTCTCCGCCTCGCCGACCGCCTCACGTGACCCAAGCGCCGATCGACGGTGACGGTCGCTTCCGTCTGCCCTGGCGGAAGCCTGGCAGCTGGGCCTGGACCGGAAGATCTTCGGCGTCGGCCGGTAGGAGGAGGGCACTTCAGGAGCCTTGGACCGCAGGATTTCCTGCCAGGCCCCGCGTCCGGTGGGGCCGGCCGTGTGCAGGGCAGGGCCAGCGGCCGGTGATCTCGAGGTGGGTGCCATCCGTGAAGAAGAGCGTGCCCGTCGGACGGCCCGACCACGCGTTGACCGGCCCGGCCGGGGAGGCCGCCGCCGGTACCGCCCGGCTTCCACTGGTCGGAGTACCGGGACTCGCCGTTCGCCGCCCGAAACCGAGCCTGCGCCCTGACCCGGACACGCCGTGTCCACCGTCACCGCCGGCCCCTCCAGGCCCAGCGCATACGCCACCCGCCCCGAGGCGACCGATCCCGTCCCGCCGGTGCCGAGGTATCCCTCGACCTCCTCCGGGACGAAGTGCGACGGCAGGTAGTCGTGGTAGAAGAGCCCCGCGAACACACCCGTCTCGCTGCCCCGCAGCCCGGTCGGGTCTATCCCCGCGTCCTCCAGCGCCTCCCACGAGGTCTCCAGCAGCAGGCGCTGCTGCGGGTCCATCGCGACCGCCTCGCGCGGGCTGATCCCGAAGAACTCCGCGTCGAACTCCCCCGCGTCGTAGAGGAATCCGCCCTCGCCCGAGACGCTCTTGCCGAGCGCCTCCGGGTCCGGATCGACCAGGTCCGCCGGCCAGCCGCGGTCCGTGGGGAACGGTCCGACCGCGTCCGCGCGCGACGCCACCAGCTCCCAGAACTCCTCCGGCGACGACACGCCGCCCGGGAAGCGGCACGCCATCCCGACGATCACCAGGCGGTCCTCGTCGGCCGGCACGGTGCGGGCCGCGGGCAGCGCCGGGTCGGCCGGTGCGGGACCGGACTCACCGACCAGCTCGGCCAGGACGAACTCGGCCAGCGCCACCGGCGTCGGGTAGTCGAACACCACCGTCGCCGGCAGCCGCAGCCCCGTGACGCCGTTGAGGCGGCTGCGCAGTTCGACGGCGGTGAGCGAGTCGAACCCGACGTCGCGGAAGGACCGACCGGAATCGACGGCTCCCGGTCCCGTCATGCCCAGCACCAGGGCGGCCTGCGCCAGGACCACCTCCCGCACGACGTCCTGCTGTTCGCCGGGGCTCAGGGCGGCCAGCCGGGCGGCCAGCGCGTTCTGGTCACCGGCGGCGGGCCGGCCCGCCGTGCGACGGGTGCGCACGCCCGTCCGGGTCGGCCGGACCAGGCCGGACAGCAGCGGCGGGACCTCGCCTGAGCGCTGCAGCGCGGCAAGGTCGAGCCGGGCCGTCACCACCAGGGGGACGGCGGCCCGGGCGGCCGCGTCCAGCATGGCGAGACCGTCCGACGCAGGCAGCGGCTTCAGGCCCTGGCGGGACAGCCGGCGCCAGTCGGCGTCGGTGAGCCCGCCGGCCATGCCGTGTTCCCACGGGCCCCACACCAGGGACGCCGCGGACAGACCGGACCGGCGCCGCAGAGCGGCCAGCGCGTCCAGGAAGGTGTTCCCGGCCGCGTAGTTGGCCTGGCCCGGGTTGCCCCAGACACCGGCCACCGAGGAGAACAGGACGAAGGTGTCCAGGTCCAGGTCGCGGGTCAGCTCGTGCAGGTGCCACGCGGCGTCGACCTTCGGCCGCATGACCGTCTCCACGCGCTCCGGCGACAGAGCCGTCGCCAGCCCGTCGTCCACGGCCCCGGCCGCGTGGACGACGCCCGTCAGCGGCACGCCGTCCAGGACACCGGCCAGCTCGTCGTGGTCGGCCACGTCGCAGGCCGCCACCGTGACCTCGACGCCCGACTCCTTCAGGTCGGCGACGAGTTCCGGCATCCCGGCGGCGTCGATGCCACGGCGCGAGACCAGGAGCAGCCGCCCGGCCCGGCCGGTCGCGGCGAGATGCCGGGCGACCAGGCCGCCCAGCGCGCCCGAGGCGCCCGTGATCAGCACCGTGCCCGCTCC
>NZ_JBEYVJ010000637.1:0-2858 GCF_040643935.1 Kitasatospora sp. NPDC047058
CTCCAGCCGGTTCGGGCGCCCCTCCCCCACCGGGCCCGAACCGGCTGGAGCCGGAGTGGTCGTGGCCTCCAGCCCCATGACCAGGCAGGAAACGTCGGGCGCGAGTCACTACTGCCTTCCGGCCCAGGTCGGGTGTGCTCTCTCCGGGGGGTGATTCCGTGTGGCACCTCCGGCACCACGCCGTGCGGCGCGATACTCGGCTGGTGTTCAGCAGCCTCCGTGACCGCGTCCTCCCCGATCACCAGCGAAGGACCCTGGAGGAGCTGGAGGAAGACCTGGACCTGTCGTCCGGAGACACCCGCGCCAAGCAGTCCGCCTTCTGGACGATGCTGTTCCTGTCCGCCGTGATCGCGGCCGGCGGCGTGCTGACGGATTCCACGGCCACGGTGATCGGCGCGATGATCATCGCCCCGCTCTCCACACCGATCATGGGGATCGCTCTCGGGGCGGTGCAGCGCCGGCCGTCGACGGCGGCCGTGTTCGTGGTTTCCGGGGGCCTGCTGGTGGTGGCCGTCGGGGCATTGTTCTCACTGGTGCTGCCCGCCTCCTACGACCTGCTGTCGGACAGCCAGATCTCCAGCCGCACCTCGCCCGGGCTGATGGACCTGGTGGCCGCGCTCGCCACCGGCTTCGCCGGCGCCGTCGCACTCGCCCGCCGGGACGTCGCCGCCGTCCTGCCCGGCGTGGCGATCGCCATCTCGCTGGTGCCCCCGCTCGTGGTGACCGGAGTCTGCGCCGGTCAGACCGCCTGGTGGCTGGCCCTGGGCTCGTTCGTCCTGTTCGTGTCCAACCTGCTGGCCCTGGTGGTGGCCGGCATGGCGGTGTTCGGCGCCCTGGGGTACGCGGCGGCCGACCACCCGCGTCGGACGGGTTCCCCCCGCAGGACCTATGTGGCGCTCGGACTGCTGTTCGCCGCGGTGGGCCTGCTGCTGGCGGCGAACACCGCGGGCATCCTGCTCGTCCAGCTGTGGACCACACGAGCCACGAACACCGCCTCGGCATGGCTCGCCACGACACCCGGGGCTTCCGTCGTCAACGTCCAGGCGCAGTCCCGGACCCTCTACATCCAGGTACGTGCGCCCGGGGACCTGCCCTCGGTCGACTCGCTCCTGGCCGACCTCCAGGGGCAGGTCCCGGACGGGGTGCCGGTCGTGGTCACGACGACCGCAGGCCGCCAGATCCAGGCCGGGCGCGTCGGCGGCTGAGCCACCCGCTTGGCGCAGGCGGTGCGTGGATCGATCGGCCACGGCTGCGACGGCCGTCCACCAACCGGTTGCCACGTACGCCCACCGGGCCGGAGAGCCGCACGCCCGCGCCGCACGCGCCGCCCGGCGGCGGACGCCGGGCGGCGGGCGGTGTCAGTCCCGGCTGTCGGAGCGGTTGCGTTCCAGGGTGAAGGTGTCCACCGGGGTGAGGTCGCCGTGCGGGCCGTTGAAGGTGTAGTACGTGACCCGCATGCGGGTGCGTCCGCCGCGGCGGTCGCCGGGGTCGACGTCGAAGGCGGCGAAGCCGTGGGTGTTCTCGCGGTCCTGGACGGCGGCCCAGGGGGCGTCCTCGGTGAGCCAGATCGACTCCCGGTACGGGGCTCCCGGCTTCGGGTCCTCCAGGCCGATGACCACCCGGCCCTTGGGCTGATCGAACAGGTCGTCCTGGGTGGTCGCGGCGTTGCCGCCCGCGCCGATGATCATGTGGACGGTGCCCCGGCCGGTGTCGATCAGGTCCGTACGGGTGCCGGCCGGCACCGGGGTGCGGGTGTCGTTGGGCAGGGTGCCGCGGACGGGGTGGGAGCGCTCGTAGTAGTGCTCGTGGCCGCTGAGCACCAGGTCGACCCCGTAGGCGTCGAACAGCGGGCCCCACTCCTCGCGGATGCCGAGGTCGCTGCCGCTGCCGTGCCGGGAACTGGAGATCATCGGGTGGTGCATGCACACCACGATCCAGTCGACCGCCCGGCTGGCCCGTGCCGACCTCAACTCCCTTTCCAGCCAGCGCCGCTGGGCTCCACCGGAGTAGCCGCGCAGGTAGGTGTCGCCGCTGTTCTGGATCGCCACGTCGTCGTTCGCGAGGCTGATGAAGCGCACCGAGCCCACCGTGAAGGCGTACCACATGCCCCGGGTCTCCTCGTCGAGGGAGGCCGAGGAGTCGGGCAGGGTGAAGTAGGCCTGGTAGCCGAGGGCGCCGAGCGGGCCGTTGCCGCCCTCGTTCTCGTGGTTGCCGACGCACGGCATCCACGGGCGCAGCCGGGTCGAGCGGCTGTTGCTGATGAACCAGTCGGCCCAGGTGGCGGTCCGGCTCTGGCCGTGCCGGCCGCTGTAGGAGGCGTAGCAGAGGTCGCCGTTGACCAGGTTGAACAGCGGGCCGACCCGCTCGACGGCCGCCACGATGTCGGCGGAGTGCAGGGTGCCGACCTGGCTGCTGGTGAACACCGGGTACTTGCCGAGCGGCCCGGGGACGCCGTCGGGGAACTTGACCTCGCGCCGCAGGTTGGGGGCGGCCTGGTCACCGAAGCTGGTGAAGGTGAACGGGGCCCGGCCGCGCGGGGCGGTGGTGAACGAGCCCGTCTCGGGGGTCGCCCCGTCGTGGCCGGCCGAGTAGAGGTAGGTGGTCGCCGGGCGGAGCCCCGTCAGCCGGGCGTGGTGGACGTAAACCTCGTCCTTGGAGAGCGCGTCCCGGTAGGTCCGCGTCTCGGCCTCGACCACCCGGCCGAGGCCGCCGTCCGGTGAGCCGAGCCTGATGTGCGGGCGGCGCACCGACTGCGGGGTGATCCAGGAGACGGTCATCTCGGACGAGGCGTCGGTGCCGTACTGGAGGTGCAGCCCGCTGACGCTGGGCGCGCCGAGCCGGTGCGGCGTGGCCTGACC